>DASWQD010000229.1:0-5255 GCA_036398255.1 Gemmatimonadaceae bacterium
CAGGGCGAGCGATCCGATGAAAGAGAGAAGCAACAAGCCGCCGATGTTCATCGCGATTCCCTGAAGCCCAGTCGGCAAGCCAAACCGGAACAGCGACTTGATGATGCCCCAGTCCGGCGCAAAACCGTGCTTCCTCGGAAATGACACCACCCATCCGCCATGCCAGAGCTTGTACATCGCATAGACTCCTAAAATCATCGACGCAATCACGCTTCCGATCGCCGACCCTGCCGTTCCGAACGCGGGAATCGGTCCGAGGCCTCGTATGAGCACGACGTTCAGCACGATATTCATGAAAGTCATCACGATTCCGAGGATCATCGGCGTGCGCGCGTCACCTGCCGAGCGCAGCGCGCCGCTCAGCATGAAGAAAATCAGCATGCCGCTCGAGAAGACGAACATGATCCGGAGAAACGGCAGCGCCTGCTCCTGAACGTCAGGCGCGGCATTCACGAAATCGAGCAGTGCCGGCGCGGCGAAATATCCGACCGGTGCGAGGATGCCGAGCGAAAGAGTCGTCGCGGTGAGAAATGCCTGGTATACGGTGCGGTCGGCCATCTCCTCGTTGCCCGCGCCGACGTATCGCGCGACGAGAACGCTCATGCCGGTGAAGACAGACATGAGGAACACGATGACGACGATCCATATCTGGCTGGCCACGCCGATTCCGGCATTCGCATCGGAGCCGACGAGACGGCCAACCATCACGTGATCGATGAGCGCCTGAAGTCCGCCGAAAATGTTGGTGAGCATCGTCGGCCAGGCGATCCTCCACACCGCGGGGAGCAATGGGCCTTCGACGATCGAGCGATCGTAGCGCGACTTTGCAGGCGCCGCGGGAGCGGCTGCCGTGTCGACAATCGAAGCTGGAGCTTGAGTTTGTGCGGGAAGGTCAGCGGCGGGCTGCGTCACGCCGATAATCTACGCCTCAGTCTTAGCGAATGTCTGTGCGATGCGTGCGAAGCGTGCCTCTGATCGCGCGCGACCCTTCGCCGCCTCGACTTCCCTGCTCCTCGGCGCCGCAGTCGTGACGAGTGAGCCGAGAAGGTGTTGAATCGAGTGACTCACTTCATCCACTGCCTTGTTGAACGCGGGTTCGTTGGCCTTCGACGGCTTGCTCATGCCGCTCACCTTGCGAACGAACTGTACGGCTGCATTGCGAATTTCATCCGGCGTAGTTGCCGGCTCGAAGTTGTAGAGAGGTCGGATGTTACGGCACATGGCGACTGCTCCTATTGGCTTGCTTTTTCAGTCAGAGCCGCGACGAGCTCGCGGCAGAAGTCGGGAATGTCGTCGACGACGCGGCCCCAGACCTGATTTTCATCGCGGAATGCCGGCGCGTCCACCCACTTCGCCCCGGCGTTCACGATGTCATCCTTGATTCCGAGCGAGCCGGTGGCTGACCGTCCCTTCACGATTCCCGCGGATATCGCTACGAGCCCACCGTGACAGATGATCCCGATGACCTTTCCGGCTGCGTTCATTTCCCTCATCAAAGTCGTCACCGACGCGTTCCGGCGCAGCTTGTCGGGAGCCCAGCCTCCGGGCACGACGAGCGCGAACAGCTCCGCGCTCTTCAGCGAATCGACCTTCACCGACGGGGTTATCTCGAGACCGTGTTTTCCCCGAACCGGATGCAGATCGAGGCCTGCGCCGATGACGTCAGCACCCTCTTCCTTCAGGCGCATGAGCGGAACGTAGTACTCGAGATCTTCCACTCCGTCCGCCAGGAGAATCGCGATGCGCTTTCCAGTGAGTCTCATTCGTTGACCTGCCTCCGTGTGCGCTTGACCCAGTGGGGCGCCGAGTCCGTCTCCTGCCTGAGTATCAGGTTGAGCTGTCCGACGCCGTGCTGTACGTGCCGCATGTTGTACAGGAGCAATTCCCCGACCGTGCATTCCACCCACTGAAAGCCGCAGCGCTCACGAGCGCGCTCATCGGTGAGTGCGTATATGAGCGCGCGGCATTTTGCCCGGCAATGATCGAGATATGTCTGGAGCTCGTCCCTCGTGTACGCCTCCTTGCGAGGCTCGCTGTCCTCGTCGAGCTCCTCGAGCGTGAACGGGTCGGGCGGCGCAAACTTCCGCAGTGAGTCCGAAAGGTAGAGATCGAGCCAGAAGAGAGTATGGAAGACGATGTACCAGAACTGCGGCTTTTTCTCGCCCTGCCAGAGCGCCGGCGGACATGCGTGCATAGCGTTCTCGAGCATGTCGATCGCCGCGCCGAACTGGCGCCACGTCGCTTCGCGCCAGGTTCCCACTTCGGCGGCATCGTCAGTCAGCATGGGGCCCAGAGAGTATCACCATTGACAAAAACATGCGATATGCTGATTTTTCAGCGTGTTGAATTTTCAGCAGGACGGCTGAATCCTTCGGGGCCAGCCAAACGTTTTGAAGATTGGCCTTGTCGAACGCTCTGTTTCACCGCTTTTCCACGATTCACCGGCTCCCGCATGAAATCCTCGCTTGTCCGGACCCTGCTTCAGCTCGTTGTGGTCGCCTCGCTCATCCCGCCCAAGCCGCCAAAGCTCCAGGCCCAGAATCCCCCCGCCGCACCCGCAGCCGCACCCGCAGCAGCTGTGCGTCCGCATGAACAGGCCCCGAGCCTCGTCGCGGTGCGGCGCAACGGCGCGATCGCCATCGACGGAAAGATGGATGAAGCCGCATGGCAGGCGGCAACTCCGGCCACGAACTTCATTCAGTACGACCCGAATGAAGGCCAGCCCGCGTCCGAGAAGACCGAGGCGCGAGTGCTCATCGACGACGATGCCATCTACATCGGCATGCGAATGTTCGACCGTGAGCCCCGACTCATTCAGTCGCAGCTCGCCCGGCGCGACGAATCCATCGAAGGCGATCTCGTCGAGGTGACGCTCGACAGCTATCACGATCACCTGAGCGCTGTGATTTTCCGGCTGTCACCGGCGGGAGCGCGCCGGGACGCAATCGTTCTCGCGAACGGAAACCAGGACAACTCCTGGGATGCGGTGTGGGAAGGAAGCGCGAGTGTCGACTCTGCGGGCTGGACGGCAGAATTTCGAATCCCTCTCTCGCAGCTCCGATACAACAGGAATGTCGAGAACCAGCTGTGGGGACTCCAGCTCGGCCGCAAGATCGCGCGGAAGGCGGAGATCGATCAGTTCTCATTCACACCCAAGGCCCAGCAGCAAGGCATCAACCGCTACGGACACCTGACGGGTCTCGGTAGCCCCCGCTCAGTGAAGAAGGTCGAGCTCGTTCCGTACGTTCTCGCGAAGACAGCGAATCCATCCGTTGCGTCGAACGATCCGTTTCGGAACCGCAATGAGGTGAAGCCGGGCGCAGGACTCGACGCGAAGATCGGACTCACGTCGAATCTCACTCTCGATGCGACGTTCAATCCAGACTTCGGCCAGGTCGAAGTCGATCCAGCAGTCGTGAATCTCTCCGCGTTCGAGACGTTCTTCCCCGAGCGCCGGCCGTTCTTCATCGAGGGCGCGAGCATTTTTTCGTTCGGCGACATGAGAAGCCAGAACAACTCGAACGGCTACACGTTCTTTCATACGCGGCGCATCGGCCGCACGCCGCAGCGCTCGATCAGCGGAAGCGACATCACGTTCGTCGATTCGCCGAATGAGACCACGATCGCGGCAGCAGCGAAGCTGACGGGCCGAAGCAAGGGCGGCTGGTCACTCGGCTTGCTCGACGCCGTGACGATGAAGGAGGAAGCACGGTATCGCGACGTAAACGGCGACGACCACAGGGCAACGGTCGAGCCGCGCGCCAATTATTTCATCGGCAGAGTGAAACGCGACTTGCGAGAGGGAGCTACGACGATCGGCGCAGCGGTGACCGCAACCAACCGCGATCTCGAGGGAAGCAGCCAGCTCGAGCAGCTGTATCGCCGGGCGGCGTATGTGGCAGGAATCGACTGGAACCATGCCTGGTCGAATCGCACATGGGCGCTCGACGGCAACATCGTCCTCACGCACAATGTCGGTACGGCCGCGTCGATCGATGCCCTCCAGACGTCGCCGGCGCGTTACTTCCAGCGCCCCGACAAGGAAAATTTCCTTCGCGATCCGACGAAGACATCGCTCACCGGGTATGTGGCCGAGCTGACTCTGGCGAAGCTGTCCGGTCTTCACTGGACCGGCACGATCACCTACCAGGAGTACAACCCGAACTTCGAGCTCAACGAGTCAGGATTCCTGGGCTCCACCGACATGCGTGGCATCGCGCCCTTGATCGGGTACAGCGAGAACAAGCCGAGCAAGCGCGTTCGCAACTGGGCGGAATATCTGTTCTGGAATCCGACCTGGGATTTCGACGGCAACATGACGTTCAACGGCGTCGGATCGATCACCGTCGCCGAGCTGCCTAACTACTACAATTATTTCCTGCGGTTCGACTGGCGTCCGCCCGTTTACGATCCCGGTCTCACGCGCGGTGGCCCCGTCGCGCGCCTGCCGCACAACAACGGAGTGCAGTTCCAGATCAACTCCGACCGCCGCAAGCGTTACACCTGGGGCATGTACACTTCGTACTCGTACAACGTTGCCGGCGGCCGCGGCGTGAACATTCAGCCGTACACCACTCTCCGTCCGACGACAGCGCTTCGCATCTCGTTCAATCCGACGTACAACCGCACGCACGGAATGGCTCAGTTCGTGACGCGCGTTACCGATCCACTCGCCACCGGCACGTACGGCTCGCGCTACGTGTTTGCGACGATCGACCAGAAGACGCTCGCGATGGTGACGCGCGTGGACTGGACGTTCACGCCGAAGCTTTCGCTGCAGCTCTTTGCCCAGCCCCTTATCGCCTCCGCCGACTTCACTGATTACAAGGAGTTCGCGCGGCCGCGCTCGTTCGCCTTCAACATCTACGGCGAGGATGCGGGAACGATCACACGGGACAACGCGACCGGCCGGTACACAGTCGATCCCGATGGAGTCGGCGCAGCGCCTTCGTTCAGCTTCAACGATCGTGACTTCAATCGCCGATCGCTTCGCGGCAACGCTGTCGTTCGCTGGGAGTACCGTCCCGGCTCCGCGCTGTTTTTTGTGTGGCAGCAGAGCCGCTTCGGTTCGATTGCGGATCCGGAGTTCGATTTCAGCCGGGACTTCGATGCGCTCTGGAGCACGCAACCGGAGAACGTCTTTGTCGTGAAAGGGACGTGGTGGATCGGACGGTAATCTTTGCGAGGCTGGGGAAAGGGTTTTGTGAGACCGGTGAGACCGGTGAGAAAGGCGGAAGACCAGTTGTTATGGTTTT
>DASWQD010000230.1:0-3450 GCA_036398255.1 Gemmatimonadaceae bacterium
CGTGAATCGAACCGAGGAGCTCAAGGACGTTCACGGAATCGGGTACTGCAACATCACGAAGTGCTGCACGAAAGTGTGCCCGGAGGGAATCACGATCACGGACAACGCGATCATTCCGCTCAAGGAACGAGTAGTTGACGAGCATTACGATCCGCTTCGCGCGCTCGTGCGTCTCTTCAGACGCAAATCAGAATAGACTGCAGGAGGGAGAAGTCATGTACGAGCTCAAGCCGATTTCGAGAGACGCGATTCCGCGTGCAATTCAGAAAGCGGAGCGTTACAGACTGCTCAATCAGTCGTGGGCGGCGGAGAGCATCTGCCTCGACATTCTGGAGATCGATCCGGAGAACCAGCAGGTACTCGTGATGCTCGTGCTCGCGTTGACCGACCTGCACAGCGGCGTCGCCGCATCGGGAGTCAAGCGCGCGAAGGAGTATCTCGCCCGCATCACCGACGAATACCAGCGCACCTACTACTCTGGGATGATCGCCGAGCGGCGGGGCCAGGCACTTCTCGCGCAGGGTGGAATGGGATCGGGTGGAATGGCTGTCGATTCCCTGAAGGAGGCGATGGCCTGGTACGAGCGTGCGGAGGCGATTCGTCCCGCCGGGAACGATGATGCGATTCTCAGGTGGAATACCTGTGCTCGCGTGTTGAGCGGGCAGTCCAACCTCGATCGTGCGGTTGAGGAGTACGAGCCGGCTCTCGAGGATTGATTTCGCCGTTAGACCCAGCGTCTGGGTGGGCTCAGTACGTGCAGAGTTGTCCGTCGATGCGTCAACTACTCGCAGCCGCGCTGATCTTTTCGGCCTGCTCGTCTGATTCCATCGATGATCCAACTCCTCTTCCGCCGAACTTCTCCCTAGGGCTCGAGGAAGTCGCGAGCGGCCTCAACAGTCCAGTGTACGCGACGTCGCCGCCGGGTGACGCACGCCTGTTCATAGTAGAGCAACCGGGAAGGATCAGGATTCTTCAGGGTGGGTCGCTGCTCGCGACACCGTTCCTCGACATCTCATCACGCGTCGGGACGGGTGGCGAGCGCGGAATGCTGAGCGTCGCGTTCCATCCGCAGTATGCGTCGAACGGATTCTTCTACGTGTATTTCACCGGCACCGACGGAGCAATTCGCGTCGAGAGATTCACGGTATCGGCGAACGCGAGTCAGGCGAATGCCGCTACCGCCAAGGTGATTCTCACCGTTCCGCATCCTCGTGGTAACCACAACGGCGGGCTCGCGATGTTCGGACCGGACGGAATGCTCTACCTCGGTCTCGGAGATGGCGGCGGCGGAGGCGATCCCGACCTCAATGGCCAGAACATAAATGCGCTGCTCGGAAAGATTCTTCGCATCGACGTGAACAGCGGCGATCCGTATGGAATTCCATCCGGGAATCCATTCGCGACGCGCACTGACGCACGCCGCGAGATATGGGCTTATGGCCTCAGGAATCCGTGGCGTTTTGCCTTCGATCGCAGCGGCGGGAACCTCTATGTGGCCGACGTCGGTCAGAACGCTCTCGAGGAAGTGAACGTCGTTCCTTCCACGCGCTCAGGGGTCAATTACGGCTGGAACATCACCGAGGGGTCGAGCTGCTACAACGCGAACAGCTGCAACAAGCAGGGGCTGGAGCTGCCGGTGCTCGAGTACGGTCACGGAGGCAACCAGTGCTCGGTGACCGGAGGTTTCGTCTACCGCGGAAGCTCGATGCCCGAGCTGGCCGGAGTCTACTTCTACGCGGATTACTGCGCAGGGTGGGTCAAGAGCTTCACCTACAACGGCGGCGCTTCCGACCAGCGCGACTGGAATTTTGGATCTGTCGGAAACATCACGTCGTTCGGTGAAGATGCGAGCGGAGAGATCTACATAACCTCCTCGAACGGCCGAGTTTACAAACTGGTTCGCGGGGCCTGATTTACTGTTTCGCGGGACGGCGCGTCCTTTTATAGTGGTGCTTCCGTTTCGAGGTGAGTTTGCAGTTGATCAGGAAGTTTATTGCCGCAGCGTCTATTGCTGCGGTGCACGCAGCTATTGTCCCGTCACTCGGCGCCCAGAGAGCTGAAGCTCGCGCGCTGTGGGTCACGCGGTTCGACTACGATTCCGAGGCGAAGATCGCCAGGATCATGGAGACAGCCGCGCGGGCCAACTTCAACATCATCTACTTTCAGGCGCGCGCTGCCGGCGATGCATACTATCGCTCGGCCATCGAGCCCTGCGCCGCACTCCTCTGCGGGAGGCTCGGCGGAACGCCGTCGTACGATCCTCTCGAGGTCGCAGTGCGCGAAGGTCACCGGCGCGGCCTTCAGGTTCACGCCTACCTGAACGCGCTCACTGGTCGCGCGGCGGGAATCGAAGGGCAGTGCAAGCAAATCCCTGAGCCGGATCCGGGAAATCCGCGGCACGTGCTGCTCGATCATCCCGAGTACGTGATGAGCGACCGGACGGGTCGGCTTCTGCCATGCCCGAACAGCGAAGAGTATGTCTGGCTGTCGCCGGCCTTTCCCGAAGTGCGATCGCGTCTCGCCGCCGTGGCCGCGGACATCGCGCGGCGGTACGAGGTCGATGGAATACACCTCGACAGGATCCGGTATCCCGGCAACGCCTGGTCGTGGGATCCGGCAAGCCGCGCGGAATTCGGAAAGAGTCCGGACAAATATCCCGCGGAGTGGAAGGAGTACCGGACGGGGCTGGTGAGCCGCATGGTGCGGGAGACGTGGGACAGCATCGCGATCGTGAAACCGGGACTCGTATTTTCTGCCGCGGTCTGGGGGATCTACTACGACAAGTGGCAGTGGAAAACGCTCGCCGGCAAAACCGACCTTATGCAGGACTATCGCGCGTGGGCGAAGGAGGGGTACATGGACATCCTCGTGCCGATGACCTACTCGCGCATCAAGGCTCGCTGTGCCCGCATCGACTGGGGTTGCATGCTCGACGAGCACCTTCAGGGTGACGAGCGCGAGACTGGCCGGCAGATGTACATCGGGATCGATGCGAGCAAGGGCGCGCGCGAGATCGTGAATCAGATCAGGCTCGCCCGGAGCCGCGGTGTGACGGGCATGGCGATCTTTTCCTTCACCGACGCCGACAACTCGCGTGTGTGGCCATTGCTCCAGTCCGGAGTGTTTGCCGATCGGGCTGTGATTCCCGAGATGCCCTGGAAGCAGCAGCGGGTCGGATCGCATTGATGGCTGAGCGGGTCTCAGTCATCGTCAATCCGGAGGCGGGACGGGGGCGCGGCAGGCGGATGATTTCGGAGATCACCGCGCGGTTCGCCGAGGCAGGGATCAACGATATCAGACTGACGTCGACCGCCGGAGAGGAGCGGGTGATCGCCCGCGACGCAATCGCCTCCGGCGCGACTACGCTGGCAGTCGTGGGGGGCGACGGAACAACCAATCACGTGGCGAATGCAATCCTCGACTCGGGGAGCGACGTCCGCCTCGCGATTC
>DASWQD010000231.1:0-2254 GCA_036398255.1 Gemmatimonadaceae bacterium
GATGGCGAATGTGATGCTCGAAGCGATGGCCGCAGGCGTGCCGGTGATCGCCGCCGAAATCAGCGGGGTCGACACCGCGCTCGGAGCCGGTCAGAACGATGCGCGAGCGGGTTGGACTTTCTCGGCAGGTGATCCACAGTCGCTTGCTGCGACGCTTGCCGGAGTCGTTGAGCTCCTTCGATCCGGATCGCGTGAGGTCAATGTTCGCGCCGACGAGGCGATCACGCGAATCAGAACGTCGTTCAGTCTCGACCGCATGATCGACGAATCCGAGCGCATTCTCTTCGGATGAGCGGCGAGTCTCCCGAATCACGTCACATCTGCATCGTTCTCCTAACGGGGCTGGGCGATGTCGTGCACGGTCTCCCGCTTGTGAATGCGATCAAGGATGCGGACAGGAATGTCCGCATCACGTGGATTGCCGAGCCCATGCCTGCAAGCTTCCTCGAGGGGCATGCGTCAGTCGACCAGGTGGTGATGTTTCGCCGTCGCGAAGGCCTCAGAGGAGTTCGTCAGCTCCGCCGCGACTTGAAGGGGGTTCCACCGGTCGATGTGACGTTGAACCTCAACGTCTACCTCAAGAGCGTCTGGCCGACGCTGCTTTCGCGTGCTCCGCGCAGAATCGGATTCGACAGGGGGCGATCCTTCGAGGGAGTGTGGCTCGCTTCCAATGAGCGACTCGTTCCGCGACCGCGTGCGCATACCGCAGACATGTTTCTCGAGTTTGCGGATCGCCTTCGAATTCCCGTTCCGAATCCGGAGTGGCGAATACAATTCACCCCGGCCGAGCGTTCAGCACAGGAGACGTTTTTCTCCGAAATGAATGGCAGGCCTGTAGCCACCATTGTCCCGGCGACGGCAACGATCAAGAAAGACTGGCTTGCAGAACGATGGGCTCGCATCGCGGAAGCACTCGAGAGTGACTATGGCTTCGCTGTCGTGATCGCCGGCGGCCCCGGCGACCGGGAGCAGGCGGTGGGACGCGAGATCACAGCACGCTCGGCGGCGAGTATTACGTGGGCGATGAGCGACTCGGTGCGGCGCCTCTCGTATGTCATCGATGGCAGCGACCTCGTGATCGCACCCGATACAGGTCCCGTTCACATTGCGCGCGCCCTCGACGTTCCGGTCATCGGACTCTACGGCCACACGAATCCATGGCGAGTAGGTCCATGGCGTGCGTATCAGGATCTATGGGTCGATCGATACACCGAGCCGGGCACGGCGCCTGATCCATCGAACCGCACGCCAAAATGGGATCGCATGCCAACAATCACTGTCGACGATGTGATCGCCAGGATTGAGCACGCCGTAGATAAATACGATGTCGGCAGGAAAGCTCGACGTGGCTGAGAGCGAATAGAGATGTCGAAGGGTGCACCAACTCTGGAGGACGCGCGCACCGCGCTCCGTGCCGCGTTTGGCTATGACGGATTTCGTGCCGGCCAGGAGATGGCGATCGAGTCAGTGCTCGAGGGGCGCGATACGCTCGTCGTCCTTCCAACTGGCGGCGGCAAGTCTGTCTGCTACCAGATTCCGGCGCTCATTCTCCCCGGGCTCACGGTCGTCGTATCGCCACTGATCTCGCTCATGAAGGATCAGGTCGACGCCCTCGAGGCACGCAACCTTCCGGCAACATTCATCAACAGCACGCTGACCTCCGCGCAGGTATCCGACCGGCTCGCTCGTGCCGCGCGCGGCGAAATTCGCCTGCTGTATCTCGCGCCCGAACGATTCGATTTCGGAAATGTGGCCGAGCGGCTCGCGGGCATCGGTGTGAGCCTTCTCGCCATCGACGAGGCTCACTGCATCAGCCAGTGGGGCCACGACTTCAGGCCGAGCTATCTGCGAGTTGCGGAAGCGCGCACGAAGCTTGGCTCACCGCCCACCGTAGCGCTGACCGCCACCGCAACCCCGGAGGTCAGAGACGACATCTGCCGCCAGCTCGCGCTCGTGAATCCGCGCACGATCATCACCGGGTTCGACCGAACGAATCTCACCTATCACGTGCTCCCCGCGCGGAACGACGCTGAGAAAGACACGCTGCTGGTGGAGACACTCAAGAAACACGACGGGCTTGCCGTCGTGTATGCTGCCACGCGGAAATCCGTCGACCGTCTCAGCTTTCTGCTCGAGCAGGAAGGGATTGCCTCCGCCGGTTATCACGCCGGCCTCGACGATGGCCATCGCCGCGAAGTACAGGAGGCGTTCATGACGGAGCGCATCCGCGCGATCATCGCGACGAATGCGTTCG
>DASWQD010000232.1:0-11544 GCA_036398255.1 Gemmatimonadaceae bacterium
AGCACGGCGTTCAGGCCATTGGCAATCTGGTAATTCAGGGCAACGGAACCGATCACGTGATCGCGATCGTCGAGCTGCGGGTTTTCCTGCTGGATCCAATACGGATTGTTGTGGTAGCTGTAATTCCAGTTGAACTCGCGCGTAGCTGGCCCGCCATTGGTGGCTCCGCCCTTCCCGAAATCCTTGAGCGACTCCGTATTGACCTGCCGCCCGAACCAGTTGAACATCGACTGGAGCGGGTTGCGGCCGGAGTAGCCGACTCCCGGGCGATTGCGTCCGGAGTTCCGGATGTACTGCACGGAGCCCTCGGCGCTCAGCCGCGAGCTCGCGCGGACTGTGCCGTTCAGTGAAGCCGTTCTGCGCTGGAAGTTGTTGTTCGGAAAAATTCCATTCACGTTGTCGGCGCCGACCGACAGACGCCCCGATGCGCGCTCGGAACCGCCGCTCACGGCGAGCGTGCTGGAAAGAGTCATTCCCGTCCGGAAGAAATCCTTCACGTTATCCGGATGAGCGATCCACGGCGTGGGGGTGCATTTGTTCGTACCGGCGCCGGGACTGTCGAACTGGCAAATGAGCCGGCCGTCCAGCCTCGGGCCCCAGCTCTCGTCCACTCCATCATTGACGCCGCCGTAGTTTCCGTCGAACCACTCGAACTCACCTTCCGCACCCTGGCCGTACAGGTTCTGGAAGGAAGGAAGGATTGCCGGCTGCTCGAACGTGACGTTCGTGTTCAGCTCGGTGCGCATCCGGCCGCCGGTGTTGCCGCCTTTGCGCGTCGTGATGAGAATCACGCCGTTCGCTGCGCGCGAGCCATAGATGGCAGCGGCGTTCGGGCCCTTGAGCACGCTGAGTGACTCGATGTCGTCGGGATTGATGTCGCTCAGCGCGTTGCCGTAATCGAAGTTTGTATTGCTGCCTACGAAAGGCGCGCCACCGCGGTTGGCGTTCGAGACTGCCACGCCATCGACGATGAAGAGCGGCTGATTATTTCCAGTAATCGAGTTCTGGCCGCGGATGATGATGTTGGTCGAGCCACCCTGCGTGCCCGGCGATGTGATCTGAACGCCTGAAACCTTTCCTTGAATCTGCTGCATGAGATTCTGCGCGCGGGTGTTGTTCACGTCTCCCGCCGTGAGCGACTGCTGCGCAGTACCGAGCTTGGCTCTTTCACGCTGCATTCCGAGCGCAGTGACAACGACTTCAGCGAGCTCTGTGGCACTCACCTGGAGCGTGAAATCCTGGCGAATTGGAGCACCCGTCGCGGTGACCGTTGCCGTTGCCGGCTGGTACCCGATGCGGCGCGCCGTTATCACGAGGGGGCCGGCAGCGCTCGCCGGAATCGTGACAGTGTACTGGCCTTCCCTATTCGTAGTCGCACCCACTCGGAGGCCGGCAACGGCGACAGTCGCGCCGATCAACGGCGTTCCGTCGGTCCCTTTGATCGTGCCCGAAAGCACTGTTGGACCTTGCGACAGCGCCACCATGGGGAATAGCGCCGTTACCGCGAGAGCCGTGAGTAAAGAGCTTACGCGAACACGTCGATGCATGCTCCACCTCCTGAGTTGAGCCGTTGCGTGCGGGACATACGCCCGCGTGATCCGCTCGCCTGCTCCCCAAGCCCTGGCTGTGGGGACCAGGTGATGGATGCTTACCTCTATAGTGGCACTATAGTGGCAGACTTGTCAGGAAAATGTAAGGGGGATGTCAGGCACGTCGTTTTCGTGGTGGGACTTTCTGTTTCGAAGCAGTCAGCAGATAGCAGGCAGCTCTCGCAGATAGCACAAAGCAGAAAGCTCGAAGCAGGCGTAGTTGCAGTGTTGCTTCGAGCTTTCTGCCGTCTGCGATCTGCGAGAGCTACCTGCTATCTGCTACCTGCCTTGTTACGGCTGTGGCCTGCATTTGAAAGAACCCGCGCTAAGCATTTCGGTCAGTACACCCGTTGAACTTGGGATTGTTCTTTTCGTTCTGTGGAACGACGATGTTGAGATCGCTGCCGAAAGTCCCACCCTTGAAGAACGCTCCATTTGGATAAATGGTATTGACAGCCCGACCAAATCCGCCTTGCGCGACCGGACGGACCAGCCGGCGCATGTCGGCGAGACGGTGACCCTTTCCATAAAGCCAGAAGGCGCGCTCCCGGAAAAGAAGATCTTCGCGTGCGGTCTGAGTTCCGGGATCCGTCAAGGGCGCAAGCGTGGCGGTCGCAGTAGTGTTGTTCGTAGGGTCGCGCAACGCCTGAAAACTTGAGCGCAGTGTGTTGAGCGTCGTCAGCCACGCGGCGTCGCCTGAGCGAAGCTCAGCTTCTGCCTCCAGCAGTCGCGCCTCGATTCCATTGACGATCGCAACCTCGTCATCGCGCGTTGGCCAGATCAGCTGGACGTAAAACGGTCCCCCAATGCGCGGGGATGCGCCGAAGTTGTTGTCGAATGAAACGGAATTGGTGACACCGAACGACCTGCAGACTGCGTCGTTCCCGCGACACACGGGAATTCTCGGATCTCCCGACGACGCGAAATTCAATCCGACTCCGCCATCACGATCACCGACCACGTAGCGTCTGCCCGAGTTGTTGAGAGCCCAGATCTGGTTCGTCGCCGTTCCCGACACCGCTTCCTGATGGTACATCAGGTAGCGGAAGGTGCTTGGAATCGAGGGCGCAGCCTTCACGACGGTCGCGGCCTCGGCGAACTTGCCCTGGTTCATCAACACGCGTGCCTTGCCGATACGCGCCAGGACCTTGACCGTGTCGCCTCGCCCGTTTGCGGCCGCGTTTGCAAGCGCCGAGTCGAAGCTTGCCAGGGCTCGACCGTAGACCTGGGTGTTGGACTCGGGATCGCCGTACGTGATGACGGATCCATCGAGCTCGAACTCACTGACTGGGGTTCCATTGCAGTAATTCTCGGCGATCGCCGTCTCGGCGAACCCGCGGACCCAGAACATCAGCGCAATGTTCGATTGATTCAGCGGCAGGGCTGCAGCAAGCGGAGGCGGATATTGGCGCAGCGCCTTGATCGCCTGTTTTGCGGCAGTGCGTGTGCGATTGACGTCGTACCACATTGCGCTTATCACCGTGACGTCTTCGTTCACCGCGCGCTGGTCGGTTGCATCGCGCTGCACGAACGTGTCGCCTGACCTCCATTCGTCCGCCATCAATCCGGGGAAATGAAACACCGACTCCCCTCCGCTCGTCATCGCGTTCAATCTTCCGAGAGTGCCGAGCCTGAGTCCCTCCGCCGCCTCCGGAGAGTTGATGTTGGAAATCTCGATCACATCCGGATCGACAACTTCGAGTGCGTCCTCACATGCGGTCATCGTGCCGACAGCAGCGATCAGCGCTGCCGCCAGCAGTCCTGCTCTACGGATTCCCTGGCGAGACATCGCGCGGGCAGCCTTTTCAATGATCGATCGGGTTGTCATGGATGCCTCAGAATCCGAGGTTGAAACGGAGCGTGTAGTAGCGCGGCGGAGGTGCCGTCTGGAAGTCCGTTTGTATATCGTTGCCTGCACCGCCCTCGAAATACGCTGATTCCGGATCGATGCCCGAGTAGTCGGTCCACGTATGGAGGTTTCGAGCTGCAAACGTGAGGCTGATCCGATCCGCACGGAGAGCGCGCGAGAGGCCCCAGCTTGCGGGCGGAGCGAGTGTCACTGCGAGTTCGCGGAACTTGGTGTAGTCCGCCTTTTCGATGAATCCGCCCTGAGTGCGAGTTGGATGGTCTCGCACGCCGGCTACTCTTGCCTGCTCGAAGAGGGTCGAAGTGGGATCCGACAGCCCGCGGCAGTTGTTGCGGCTCTGGCAGCGAATTCGCTCGGTTGCGTTGAGCAGCTTGTATCCACCCTTGTAATCGAAGCTTGCGCTAACCCTCACGATCTCCCGGAACAGATCGAGCGCGGGTGTGAACGACATCTCGACGTGCGGAAGCGACCGGCCCTGAAACACCGCAGTGTCGGTGACGGTGAGCTCGTTCTGCGTGATGAGGCCGTCATTGTTGGCGTCCTGGAATCCGGTAATTGCCGTGTGCCAGTACCCGTACAGCGGATATCCAACCCGGTGCTGGATTTGGGTTCCGACGATGATCGGAATGGGGTGACCTGTCACCGTGTTGTTGTCGAGAGTCAGGATCTTGTTGTCGTTGATCGAGTGGTTGATGCCAAACTCGAATCCGAATTTGTCTCGGCGAATCACCTCCGCGCGGAGAGACGTTTCGAATCCGTAATTCTGAACGGAGCCGATGTTCTCGAATCTCGATCCGGTGATGCCGATGGAGCCGGGAAGAATGCGCTGGATGAGCGCATCACGGGTACGCTTGCGATAACCGGTGAACTCGAGCGAGAGACGCTCGTTTATCAGCGATAGATCGGCGCCGGCTTCGAACTCCACCGCCCGCTCTGGCTTGAGGGCAGGATTGCCGACTGCGTTGAACGTGATTCCTGCCGCGCCCTGATCGTTGATGTTGGCGGTCCTCGGCGAGAAGAAGAGAAGCGCGTCGTTTGTGCCAGGCGAGACCCCGGAGGCACCGTAAGCAGCGCGCAGTCGCAACTGGTTGAGAAACCGCGGTGCGGGGAAGAAATCCTCGTCCGAAATGATCCAGGAAAGGCTCGCCTTCGGATAATAGACGGCGTCGAAATCCTGTCCGAATGCGCTGTTGTTATCAGCTCTGAGACCACCGGTAAGGAAAAGGCGATCGCGAAGACCGATCGTCTGCTCGGCGAACAAGCCGGCGGTGATCGCGTAGCTCGTTACTTCGGCTCCTGACCGAACGGCGCCCGCTGTCACCGTGACTGCACCAGGCGGCAGGTTGCTTCCGGACGCTCCGTTTCGCGCAAAGACGTTGCGGAAGTACTGCAATCCCATCGTCGTCTTGGAGCTCAGTATCGGGGAAATGTTATACGTCGCAGTTCCACTCGCGTCGACCGTGTACTGGAAGAAGTTCGTGCGGTTGTTGATGCGGAATCCTTCGCGCGACGTTCCGAAGTCGGAGCAATTGCCGCGCTTGCAAAGCTCCGAGTCGACACGATTCGTATAGTCGATGCCGAAGTTTCCTCGCGCCGCGAACCAGCTGAGAGGCCGCCACTGAGGCGACACGCTGCCGATGAACCGGTTGATCTCCTGCGTTACGACATCCTGGAAAACATCGCCCGGGGTGAATATGCGATAGCCGTTCAGGGGGAAGCCCAGGCTGCTGTTTCCGTTGTTACGAAATCCCGGGCCGCCGTACGCGCTCGAGAGAAGTCCCGTCGTGTTGTTATCCGTCTGCGGCAGTCGCTGCGTGCTCGCAACGAATCCTGTCGAGACAGCAATGTCGGCCTTCTCGCTCAAGCTGAGATTGACGTTGGCGCGGAAATTCGCGCGCTCGAGAGCGTTGGGTCTGAGATGCTCCTCGGGAATCACCGTCCCCGCAGACTTGAGCCGCTCGATGTCGAATCTGGGGATGCGATAGACGCCGGTCTCCGCTTCCCATTCTCCGGAGAGGAAGTAGCGAAGGAGGCTTGATCCACCACTGAGCTGGGCACCGTACTGGTCACGCCAGCCGGTCGCGAGGGGAGTTGTCTCGGGGTCGTCCCACAGATTGAACGCGGTCACGCTGTCCTGTACACAAGTCAAGGCCGACACCTGCTGAAGCGTGCACTGACGTGCGGCCGTCGCCCCTGGCGTGTGACCCCAGAGTGTGTAAGCCGTCGGATACTCGTTCTTGTCCGTCAACGCACCGCGCTCGACGTATACATTCCATTTCGGGCGGCCAGGGCGTCCACGCTTGGTAGTGATGACGATCACTCCGTTCGCGGCGTCCGTGCCGTAGAGCGTCGCCGCAGCCGGCCCTTTCACAACTTCGATCGTTTCAATCTGTTCCGGATCGATGTCTCCAACGCGCGCGGGGATTGCGCCGCCGATTCCGATGCTCGACGAGCCGTTCGACGATTCCATCCGAATCCCGTCGATGATGTATATGGGATCGTTGTTCAATGACAGGGAATTCGTACCGCGAATTCGGATTCTCGATTGGGTACCGGTGATAGTACCGGGTGTCACCTGCACCCCCGGCGCGCGCGCCGTCAGCAGATCGGCAACGTTCTTGATCGGCTGCTGCGCTGTGAGCTGGGCCGCGTTGACACGCGCGATGTCGGTTCCCACCTCCATGCGCCGCTGCTCTCCAGTGGCCGTCGTAACGACATCGTTGAGCTGGATCGCGACCGCGGGAAGCGAGAAGTCGAGGGTCGCGGTCGCTCCTGCGCCGAGAGAAACAGTCTGGCGCTGGGTTCCATGCCCGATCGCGAGAGCCCTAACCTCGACCGCTCCCGCGGGAACGTTCCGGAGCGTGTACACTCCCTGGTCATTGGTGACGGTTGCCATCTGGGTACCGATGACCGTGACTCGTGCCACCGCGAGCGCTCTGCCGCTGCCTGACTCTCGTACCGTGCCGGTGATGGTCGCCTGTGCAATCGCGGTCGCCGGCAGGAGCGACGATGCCGCGAGCACCTTCAGGATAGACCTGATGTAGTGCATAGGGTGCCTCCGCCAATTTCTGGCTGTGGGGGTGGAGACTTTTCAGGGTCTTCTGTTGCTGCTCAACATTTTCTCCAACCTGTGCGTATGGCAAGGCTTTTCTTGATACCATTGACAACGCGTGCGCAACTCCTAGCGTCTCAAGGCATAGAACCCATTCATCTTGCGCACATTACCGAGGCAACTCGCGCTAATCGCTGGCTTGTCGAGCGCTATCCCCGCCGGGTCGCTTGCTCGAGCTCAAACCGCGCGGTCGGGAGAATCTCCGTGCCTGTGCGGAAACGTCGTCGATAAATCTGGCAATCCGGTGGCCGACGTAGAGCTCGAGCTCATTTCCGGGTTCGCGAGCATTCGCCCGGTTACGCGCAGCAGCGGGAACGGATCATTCTCACTCAAGATTCCCGAGACCGGATCAGGAGAGTTGCGCGTCCGGCGACTCGGCTACGTTCCAAGGTCAATCGTATTGCTCTTCGACACGCTGACTCGTTCTCGCAACGTGACAATCGTCGTCGAGTCTGCGCCGCTGGAGCTCGCGCCGGTGAAGGTCGAAGCGGCGGGGAGCGTCTACATGCGCGAGTTCAATGCGCGGCGCAAGCAACGCGGTACCGGCCATTTCATCGATCGGGCCCAGATCGAGAGGCGCAGGCCGGCGTACACCAGTGATCTGCTGCGATCTCTTCCAGGGATGACCGTCCGACTATCGTCGCGTGCAGGGGGGATTGTGCGAACTCGAGGCTGCCGCCCGGCGATTTTCATCGACGGAATTCAGGCTGTTGGCGCGGAGCTTGACGACGTTACGAGGCCAGGCGACATCGACGGAATCGAGATTTACACGTCGCGATCAGCAATCCCGCCACAATTCAGCGGCCGCCATGGCAATCTCTGCGGCGCAATCATCGTGTGGACGAGGATTCAATAGGCACATCCGCAAACGCTTGCGCGCTGCGACTTTCTGGATGTAGCAGGGAGCAGATAGCAGGTAGCTCTCGCAGATAGCACAAAGCAGAAAGCCCGAAGCAACCGCGCAACTATGCGTGCTTCGAGCTTTCTGCTACCTGCGGTCTGCGAGAGCTTACTGCTATCTGCTGCCCGCTTCTTTAAGCGGCGCTCGCTTTCTCCGTCACGATTCGGACGTTGTTCTCGACAACCTGAAGGAATCCGCCTTCGATATCGAAGCGCTTGTCCGCACCAGCGCCGCCGAGGCGGAGCGAGCCCTTGCCCAGCAGCGTCATCATCGGCGCGTGGTTGTCGAGAATTCCAACCTCGCCGTCGAACGCGGGCGCGACAACCGACGCTGCCTCGCCCTCGAACAGCACGCGCTCGGGCGAAATCACGGAAACCTTGAGCATAACCTGTGACCTCAGACCTGAGCCATCTTGTTGGCGTTCGCGATGACGTCGTCGATGCCGCCCGCCATGTAGAACGCCTGCTCGGGCAACGTGTCGAACTCTCCATCCACAACGCGCTCGAATGACGAGATCGTGTCCTCGAGCTTCACGTACTTGCCCGTGATGCCCGTGAACTGCTCGGCAACCGCGAACGGCTGTGACATGAAGCGCTGAAGTCTGCGCGCACGTCCGACGACGAGCTTGTCCTCTTCCGAGAGCTCGTCCATTCCGAGAATCGCGATGATGTCCTGGAGCTCCTTGTAGCGCTGGAGAATTCTCTGGACCGACGTCGCCACCTTGTAGTGACGGTCGCCAAGGAACTGGGCGTCGAGAATTCGCGACGACGAGGCGAGCGGATCCACTGCGGGGTAGATGCCGAGCTCGGTGATAGCGCGCGAAAGTACGACGGTCGCATCGAGGTGAGCGAACGCGGTGGCAGGCGCAGGATCGGTGATGTCGTCGGCAGGGACGTAGATCGCCTGCACCGACGTGATCGATCCGGTCTTCGTGGAGGTGATGCGCTCCTGAAGGTCACCCATCTCCGTTGCCAGTGTCGGCTGATAACCGACGGCGCTCGGCATGCGGCCGAGAAGCGCGGAGACTTCGGAGCCGGCCTGCGTGAAGCGGAAGATGTTGTCGATGAACACGAGCACGTCCTGGTTCTCGACATCGCGGAAATATTCGGCGACGGTCAGTCCCGAGAGTCCGACGCGGAGTCTCGCTCCCGGCGGCTCGTTCATCTGGCCGTAGATGAGCGCCACGTTGTCGAGAATTCCCGCTTCCTTGAACTCGAGGTAGAGATCGTTTCCTTCGCGTGTTCTCTCGCCCACGCCGCAGAACACCGACTTTCCGCCGTGTCCCTTGGCGACGTTGTTGATGAGCTCCTGGATGACGACCGTCTTGCCGACGCCTGCGCCGCCGAAGAGTCCGATCTTTCCACCCTTCACGAACGGCGCGATGAGGTCGACGACCTTGATGCCTGTCTCGAAGACTTCCGTCTTCGGCTCGAGGTTCGCGAAGAGCGGCGCAGCGCGATGGATCGCCCAGCGCTCGACTTCCGGACCGATCGCCGCTCCGTTGTCCACCGGCTCGCCAAGGACGTTGAGAATTCGTCCGAGAGCAGCCGCGCCGACGGGAACCTTGATCGGCTCGCCGGTGTCGACGACTTCCATTCCGCGAACCACTGCGTCAGTGGATGACATCGCCACTGCGCGCACCTGGTTGCGGCCGATGTGCTGCTGCACTTCGGACGTCACCCTGATGTCGGCGCCAGCGTCCGACTTGCTGTTGATGGTGAGCGCGTTGTAGAGCTCGGGAAGATTCTCGCTCTCGAACTCGACGTCGAGCACCGGTCCGATGACCTGCACGACCCTGCCGATGTTCTTCTCGCCCTTGACTGCGGTAGCCATTCTTTAACCCTCGAGTGCCGCGGAGCCGCCGACAATCTCGGCGATCTCCTGCGTGATCTGCGCCTGACGGGCGCGGTTATATGTACGGCGGAGAACGTTGAGGATCTCGCCGGCATTGTCGGTTGCGTTCTTCATTGCGTTGCGCTGCGCGCTCTGGAATGCCGCCTCGTTCTCCACGAGTCCGCGATACACCATGTTGCGGACGTAGAGGGGAAGCAGCTCGGAGAGAATCGCGTCCGCGGACGGATACAATAGATAGTCGGGACGCGGACCCTTCGCTTCCGGAGGCGTCACGGGCAGGATCTGCACTGACGTCGGCGGAGTCGAGAGCGCGGAAAGAAACTTCGAGTGAACCACATAGACTGCGTCGATGTCGCCGGAGACGAAGCGGTCGAGAAGGTCGCCGACGATCTCGCTCGCATTCTGCGCGCTCGGTTTGTCGGTGATGTCGATCCGGCTCGACGCAATGTTGCGCCCGATGTACTTGAAGTAGCCGAGTCCCTTCTTGCCGATGATGTGGAGCTCGGTCTCGACTCCCTTCCCGTCGAGGCGCGCGAGAAGATTTCTTCCTTCCTTGATCAGGTTGGAATTGAATCCGCCGGCGAGGCCGCGATTCGAAGTGAGAAGAATCACCGCCGCGCGGCTCACCTTCGCCGGCTGCCTCAAGAGCGGAAACCGCTCCGCGAGCTCCGGCGAATAGAGTCCGGCGATGACCTCCGCGAGACTCTGCGCGTAGGGTCGCGCGGCCTGCACGCGATCCTGCGCCCGTTTCATTTTCGAAGTGGCGACCATCTCCATCGTGCGCGTGATCTTGCGCGTGTTCTCGATGGAGCGGATCCGCCCCTTCAGCTCACGACCTTTGGCCATGTTGTATTAGGCGGCCTTCGTACCGCGGGTCTTGTTGAAGGCCTCGATCGCGTTCTTGAGATCGGCCTCCACTTCCTTGGTCAGCGCCTTCTGCGACTTGATGGTGCTGCCGACCTGCGGATACTTCGCCGTCGCGAAATCGAGGAAGCTCGCTTCCCACGCCTTGATCTCGTTCACCGGAATCTGGTCGAGGAAGCCGTTCGTCACGGCGTAGATGATCATGACCTGCTTTTCGACCGGCATCGGCTGGAACTGCGGCTGCTTGAGAATCTCGACGGTGCGCGCCCCGCGCTCGAGCTGCTTCTTGGTCGCGGCATCGAGGTCGGAGGCGAACGACGCGAAGGCTTCGAGCTCGCGGTACTGCGCGAGATCGAGGCGGAGACGGCCGGCGACTGTCTTCATCGCCTTGATCTGTGCCGATCCACCGACGCGTGACACCGAGATGCCGACGTTCACCGCGGGGCGAACGCCCGAGTAGAACAGGTCGGCCTCGAGGAAGATCTGCCCGTCGGTGATGGAGATCACGTTCGTCGGGATGTATGCGGAGACGTCGCCTGCCTGCGTCTCGATGATCGGAAGCGCGGTGAGCGATCCACCCGGCTTGAGAATGTTCTCATCCACCACGCCGTTGTCCTCGCGGAGCTTTGCGGCGCGCTCGAGCAGACGCGAGTGGAGGTAGAACACGTCGCCGGGGAATGCTTCACGTCCCGGAGGACGGCGAAGAACGAGCGACAGCTGGCGATAGGCAGCGGCCTGCTTGGTGAGGTCATCGTACACGCACAGCGTCGGCTTCCCTTCGTTGTACATGAAGTACTCGGCCATCGCGCATCCCGAGTAGGGCGCGATGTACTGCATGGGCGCCGGATCGGATGCACCTGCAACGACGACGATCGTGTAGTCCATCGCGCCCGCCTGGCGAAGCTTCTCGACGACGGATGCGACGGTCGAGTTCTTCTGTCCGATTGCGACGTACACGCAGATGACGCCGGTGCCTTTCTGGTTGATGATCGTGTCGACTGCGATTGCCGTCTTCCCTGTTCCGCGATCGCCGATGATGAGCTCGCGCTGTCCGCGGCCGATCGGGATCATGGAGTCGATCGCCTTGATTCCCGTCTGGAGCGGCTCCTTCACGGGCTGGCGGACGATGATGCCGGGCGCCTCCGACTCCACCTTGCGGGTGGTCTTCGTGGCGATGGGCCCGTTCCCGTCGATGGCGGTCCCGAGGGCGTCCACCACGCGGCCGATGAGCGCCGGCCCCACCGGCACCTCGAGCACGCGGGCCGTGCGCCGGACCTCGTCTCCTTCCTTCAGCTGGAGATAGTCACCGAGGATGACCGCGCCGATGTTGTCCTCTTCGAGGTTGAGGCACAGTCCC
>DASWQD010000233.1:0-6983 GCA_036398255.1 Gemmatimonadaceae bacterium
CACCGAGGCGAACAACGTCCTCGGAGACGTGGAGAAGCGCAAGCAGTACGACGACATGCGCCGGCTTGGCGCATTCGACGGTTTTGGTTTTGGAGCGGGAGGACCGTCAGCCCGGCGCGGTCCTGCGACGAGAGGGGGTGCGGCCGCGGGTGGCAATCCGAATGTCAACTTCCAGGACTTCGACATCGGCGGCCTCGGCGGCCTCGGTGACTTGTTCGGTTCGATCTTCGGAAATGCGCGCGGCCAGTCGCGTCCTTCGGGTCCGCAGCGCGGACAGAACATCGAGGCGAGCCTCGATATTCCTTTCCGCACAGCCGCTCGCGGTGGAAAAACTCCGGTAGAGCTGGAAGTAAACGAGGAGTGCGGCACGTGCCATGGGTCGGGCGCGGCGCCGGGTGCGTCGATGAAAACCTGTCCGGAATGTTCGGGAAGAGGCGTCGTCTCGTTCGGTCAGGGAGGATTCGCGGTAAACCGGCCATGCCCGATGTGCCTCGGCCGCGGTCAGGTTCCGTCGCAACCCTGTCCCACGTGCAACGGGAGCGGTGAAGTGCGGACGCGCAAGAAAGTTCTGATAACGGTGCCGCCCGGCGTCGACACCGGCTCGAAGATTCGGCTCAAGGGACAGGGCGGGAAGGGGTCCTCGAACGGTCCACCCGGCGACCTGCTGATCACCTTCAACGTCCTGCCGGACAAGTTCTACCAGCGTGAAGGACTCGACGTGATCGCAACGCTTCCACTCAACATCGCGCAGGCGACGCTGGGCTCCAAGGTGAGCGTGAACACGCTCGACGGAAAGAAAGTGGTGATCAGGATTCCCGAGGGCACACCATCGGGAAAGCGTTTCCGTGTGCGTGGGCAGGGAATCCAGAAAGGATCGGACACGGGCGACCTGATTGTCGAGGTACGCATCGAAGCGCCGGAAAAACTGTCCGAGGAGCAGCAGCGGATCATGAAGGAATTCGCTGCCGCCGGAGGAATGAAGTATTAGCGTTCGAGTGAGGTCGTTCCTCGCAACTTTCTTCGGCGCGTTCTTCTTCGCGCTGATCTACCAGACGAAACCAGTCAGCAGCGACACAGTGACGCTGGCCAGAAGCGGGGCGACGGCGCTGGTGGTGGATACCGCCGCACTCGACTCATCGGCCACTCAGATGGGCGACACGAGCTCGCTTCGTCTCGCGCCCGACACGCTGGTCGCACCGCAGTTTCCGTCGACCGGCTCGTCGCATCCGCCCGTGGGCCCCGCCGATCTCGAGAGCCTGAAGCGGGACAACATGATCATTCCTGTCGCGGGTGTCGCGCCAAAGGATCTCATCGACAGCTTCGACGACAAGCGCGGAACGGACAGAACGCACAACGCGCTCGACATCATGGCGCGCCGCAACACTCCCGTGGTGGCGGCACTGCCGGGCACGATCCTGAAGCTGCACAACAGCACGGCCGGTGGGCTCACTGTCTATCAGTCGGATTCGACTTTCCGCTTCGTGATGATGTACGGACATCTCGAGAGCTACCGTCCGGGGATCGTCGAAGGGCAGAGTGTGAAGCGTGGCGAGATCATCGGGTTCGTTGGATCCACAGGCAACGCCAACGTTCTGGCGCCGCACCTGCATTTTCAGGTGACGCGCAACGACAACATGAAGGAGTGGTGGAAGGGAACTCCGATCAATCCTTTCCCGGTGCTGCGGCCCCAGGGATGACGTCCCCGGCTGCCGGACCTGCCTAGGCCGCGAGAATCGGAAGGCGTGATCGGGGAGCGTCGCGCCGCGCGTCGGCGGAAGCTCGCTCGATGAAGCCGCCTCCCAATACGGTTTCACCGCGGTAAAGAACGATCGACTGGCCGGGCGTGATCGCCGACACCGGATCGTCGAGCGCCAGCTCGATCTCCCCGTCCGCTGAGCGAATCAGCTCACCCCGGGCAAGCGGGGCGCGATGACGGATCCTTATCGTGACTTCAGTTCCCGTTTCAGGCGGATCCACCAGCCAGTTCACCTCACGAGCCACTACACCACGTCCCAGAAGCTCGTCGCGAGTCCCGATGACCACGGCGCGATCGCTCGGACGGATACCGACGACGTACATGGGAATGCTGAAACCGCCGGGCAGACCGCGACGCTGGCCGATTGTATATGCAGCGAAGCCGTCGTGATCAGCGACGTAGCGGCCGTCGCTCGTAATGATCGGGCCTCGTGAGAGCGCAGGTGAATCGGCTGCGAGACGGCTGCGGAGGATCTTCATGTAGTCGCCGTCAGGCACGAAGCAGATCTCCTGGCTCTCCGGCTTGTCTGCAACGACTGAGAGACCGAGCTTCCTTGCAAGGGCACGTGTTTCCGCCTTCGTGGATTCTCCGACCGGCAGCAGCATGCGAGTCAGCACCGACCGGTCGATTCCCCAGAGGAAATAGGTCTGGTCCTTGTTGTCGTCGCGACCGCGGTGCAGCTCACCGTCGACGACGCGTGCGTAGTGGCCTGTCGCAATCCATCGTGCATCGATCGAGTCGGCCTTCCTCACGAGGTCGCGAAACTTCGTGAAAGTGTTGCAGCGAACGCACGGAATCGGCGTGCGGCCTCTGGCGTACTCGCTTACAAAGTCGTCGACCACATCCTCGCCGAATCTCGTCTCGAGGTTGATCACGTAGTGCGGTACGCCAAGCTGCTCGCAGACGCGACGTGCGTCATTCACTGAATCGAGCGAACAGCATGGACGGTCCGGTACATCCTCGCCGTGGCAGAAAAGCTTCATCGTAGCGCCTACGACGTCGTATCCCTGCTCGACGAGCAGTGCCGCGGCGACGGAAGAGTCCACTCCTCCCGACATTGCAACGAGTACTCTTTCGCGCATCGTCAGCCGGCTGCGGCGAACTGCCGCGCCTTCGTCACGAGCGCTGGAAATACCTCGGAAACCCTGTCGATACAGGCATCCGTGGAAAGCGCGCCGAGGCTCATGCGTACGGCGGCGGATGCCAGGTCGGGGCGGACGCCGATTGCGGTCAGCACATGCGACGGCGAGATGCTTCCGCTCTGGCACGCGGATCCTCCTGACACCGCTATTCCCTGAAGGTCGAGGGCCATCAGCAGCGATTCGCTGTCCGTTCCCGGAACCGAAACGTTCAGGACATGAGGCGCGCGCTCTGCACCGCGTGCGTGAATGACAGCATCGGGCACGCGGTCGATTATCGCGGCCTCGAGGCGATCGCGAAGGTTGCGCAGCCTGCTGCATTCCCGATCCGAGTCAGCAAGCGTGATCTCGGCGGCAGTTGCGAGGGCGACCGCATACGCGACGTTCTCGGTGCCGGGCCGGCGTCCGCGGTCCTGCATTCCTCCATGCATGAGAGGCTGGAGGGTCGTGCCGCGCCGAATGAACAGCGCGCCGACGCCCTTGGGTGCGCCGATCTTGTGGCCGGAAATCGCGAGAAGATCGAAAGCCTGCGAAGCGGCGTCGATCTTTACTTTTCCGAAGGCCTGGACCGCGTCCGTGTGGAAGACGACGCCCTTCGACTTTGCGTCCTGAGCGAGGTCGGGCACGGGCTGGATGGTACCGATCTCGTTGTTCACCCACATCACCGATGCGATCGCAACGTCATCGCGAACGTTTTTGTCCCACGAGACGCGCAACACGGTTCCCGAGCCGTCTACTTCCAGCAGCCGCTCTTCGGCGCCCTCCGCCTTGGCCTCGTGTACCGCTCCGAGTATGGCCTTGTGCTCGATGGGCGAGGTGACGACTGCGTTTCGGCCGGAGGATCGGGCCTCACGCCAGACGCCGAGTATGGCGAGGTTGTCGCTTTCCGTTCCGCCCGAGGTGAAGCAGATCTCGTCGGTGCGCGCGCCCAGACAGCGCGCGACGCGCTCGCGCGCTTCGTCGAGCGCAGCGCGTGCTTCGCGTCCCCACCGGTGAGTGCTCGAGGGATTTCCGAAGCGCGGACCGAAGAAGGGCCGCATTGCTTCGAAGACCTCGGGCCGGACCGGCGTGGTAGCCGCGTGATCGAGATAAATGGGCTCGGATGGCACTCGTACAAGCTAAAAGGGGGCGGATGAGAGGGCCACTGAGGGAAACGGCCTTTGGTGGTAGTAGCTACTGCCTGCCAGCCCGTGAGTGCCTGGCTGCCGGCCAGTGAAAGGCGGAAGGGCGGGTAAATGCTCTCAGGCCAAAGCACACGGCGACGCTGACCGCTCAAACTCCGCTAGAAATCGATATGGCGGATTATCGAAACTTGAACGTCTGGCAAAAGGCGCATGCTCTGGCGCTGGAGGTGAACAGTGCAGCTGCAGGCATCCGATCATCGCATCACCTATCACTGAAAAGCCAGCTGGTCAGGGCCGCGTTCTCGATACCCGCGAATATTGTAGAGGGAAGAACACGGCAATCCGAGTCGGAATTCGTGCGGTACCTTCGGATAGCGCTGAACTCGGCCAGCGGGCTCGAGTATCACCTTCTTGCAGCTCGGGACATCGGTGCGCTGAATGCAAGCGTCCATCACTCAATCTCGGAGCGGGTTGCCGAAGTTGCGAAGATGCTCCAGGGGTTGATCAACCGAGTCGAATCCGACGGCGCTGGAAGCTGATTGCACGTATCTAACTAGCCAGCAGCCAGGCGCTCTTTGAGCTGGCAGCTAGCTGCACTACAAACGAGCGATTCTCACCCGAAAAACTTCGCCCTGATCGCCCACAGCTCTGGAAAGAACCGGTGCGATACCGTTCTTTGCAGGTAACGCGAGCCGAGTGTCCCCCCGGTGCCTCCGGTCGTCGGGCCGATGATCCGCTCGACGAGCTGCACGTGCAGAAACCTCCACATCGAGAAACCCTGCTCGTACTCGAGCAGTCCCTCGGCCAGCATCTGCAGCGGCTTCTGGGATTCGTCGGTGTAGATCTGCTCGAGGGTGACTCCCTGGTCGGCGAGCACGCGGTTGAACTGCTCCTGCAGCGGGGGCGCATCGAGCGCCTTCCTGACGAGCTCGGGAATCGGTCCGTGCTCCTCGAGAACCTGAAGGAAGTGGGGATCGCGCAGGCCCGACATCGCCTCGATCGTTCTGAACTGCACGCTCTGCGATCCGCTCGAGGTGCCGAGGTATCCGCGAAACTGAGCGAATCGCTGAGGGGGCAGGGTTTCCAGCGCGGTGAGCTGCGAGGTGACGATCCGCACGAGCGCGTTCACCCGCTTTACCGACATGACGGCGCCGAGCGCGTCGCTCTCGGATAGCCGCGCACTCAGCGCGTTCAGCTCGTGGATGATGAGCTTGAACCAGAGCTCGCTCGCCTGGTGGACGATGATGAACAGAAGCTCGTCGGGATGTTGCGGCTCCGAGCGCAGCCGCTGCAGCGACAGGAGCTCGTCCAGCGCGAGGTAGGATCCGTAGTTCAGCTCGTCACTCAAAATGTCGCCACCTCGAGCGATGCGACGTCATCGACGCGCATCGTCTCCATTGTGTGGAACGGCTCGCCGTACCGGGTGCGGATCAGCGAGCCGTAATGCGCAGCCTGATGCCTGATTATCTCGTAGAGCGGCTGGCCGTTGGGGAAGACCTCGCCCGCCTGAATCGCCTCATCGAACTGCGACGAATAGCACTTGACTGCTTCGAGCTTGCGCTCGAATTCGTTCGAGATGTCCACCACGAAAGTCGGCTTGATGTAGTCTTCGCGATACGCGAGGCAGTGCACGATCTTTCGCGGGCGATGCACCGGCACGTCAGGAGCAATCTTCTTCAGGCCCGCGACGAAGCAGGCATCGCGAATGAGCTGCGCCGACACGGTGTGGTCGGGGTGCTTGCCGGTCATCGATGGAGCGATGACTACCTGTGGCTTGAATCTCCTGATCGCGGCAGCGAGAGCAGATCTGGTCTCCGGTGTGTTCACGACGCCGCCGTCGGGGAGCCCGAGATTCTCCCTCGCAGAAAGTCCCATCACCCGCGCGGCCTTGTCTGCCTCTTCACCGCGCAGCTCTGCCGATCCACGCGTTCCAAGCTCGCCTGCAGTGAGATCTATCACGGCTGTCTTTCTGCCGAGTGCAACGGCCTTGATGAGCGTGCCGCCGCACGTGAGCTCTACATCATCCCGGTGGGCGGCAATGGCGAGAATGTCGACCGTTGGCATTGCCGCCGAATATAACGACTGCCGCTATTCGTAGCGCAGGGCTTCGATTGGATCCAGCCGCGCCGCTCTGCGGGCGGGAATCATCCCGAAGACAATTCCGATTCCCACCGATACGCTGACCGCGACGACAGTCAGCAGGATGGGGACACCAGCGTCGATGTTCATGAAGGACGTGATCATTCGACCGAGCGAAAGTCCGACGATGATTCCGATCAGCCCGCCGATCCCGGTGAGCGTCGAGGCTTCGACGAGAAACTGAAGAAGTATTTCCCGCTGTGTCGCTCCAACAGCTTTGCGCACCCCGATTTCCCGCGTGCGGTTCGTCACCGACACCATCATGATCGCCATGACGCCGATGCCGCCGACCATCAACCCGACGCTGGAGAGAACGATCATCACGAGAAAGAACACTCCCGTGATCTTGTTGAACGTATCGAGGATCTGGTCCTGCGTGATCATGTCGAAGTTGTTGCGGGTCGCCGGCCTCAGCCGACGCATCTCGCGCAATGCTATCGTTACAGCCTCCTGTGCCGCTTCCGCCGTGACGCCGCGCTTCGGCTTCACGGCGATGAACACCGCGTTGGTCTTGTCGAGATAGAACTGCTGGTCGAGAGTGAGATAGGGTAGAATTGCGCCGATCGCCTGGCCGGGCGGCTCGAAGATGTTGCCGGCCTTCTGGTACAGGCCGATGACCGTCATTGGCCGGCCTCCGAGATTCACCCGCTTTTCGAGGATGCTCTCGCCGCCGAACACTTTCCGCGCGGCAGTTTCCTCGAGGACTACAACCGATGCACCGCTTATCTCCTCCGGCTTCGTGAACCAC
This sequence comes from Gemmatimonadaceae bacterium, assembly GCA_036398255.1. GTDB lineage: Bacteria > Gemmatimonadota > Gemmatimonadetes > Gemmatimonadales > Gemmatimonadaceae > UBA4720. The sequence continues at coordinate 6,907 of DASWQD010000233.1, forward strand.
CTGCCGCTGATCAGCTCGCCGCCCTGTACTTCGGTGAACCGGTCGTCGGCGCCCATTATGAGAAGAGCCTGCGTGCG
>DASWQD010000234.1:0-2532 GCA_036398255.1 Gemmatimonadaceae bacterium
GATCTCCGGCCAGGGCATTTCGACGTCAATCACGTTCGTCGGCGCAGTTCCGACTCTCACCAACCAGTCGGCGCCGATTGGAATCCTGCGCGACGAGGAGCTCGTTCTGCTTCGCGCCCAGGCGTACATCGAGGCGAACAACTTCGCCGCCGCAACGGCCGACGTGAACTCCGTGCGCACAACGTACGGGCTCGCGCCGCTCGCCGTGTTCGCGAACAAGGAAGCCGCACGCAGCGCCGTGCTGTACGAGAAGCGATTCTCCCTGCTGTTCGAGGGCCCGCAGCGTCTCGTCGACCTGCGTGCGTACGGCCGACTGAACAACACCTACTTCCGCAAGGAAACGGCGACGGATCCGTTCAACGCCGCCTTCCCGATTCCGCGCGCGGAGCAGGATGCCCGGAACAACGACGTAGCCTGCAAAGCTTCATAACGCAGGTTGAATAACGAGAAAGGCCCGGCAGAAATGCCGGGCCTTTTTTGTCCAGTTGAGAAGGACTGGCGCGTCTGATGCACCGCCCTCAGATTCCTATTTCGATTGTCGCCTGGGAGGGCACATGCTGCGCATTCGTCGTCTGGTCAGCGTAGTAGTTCCTTTCTGGCTTTTCGCCTGCGCTCACCCGCAGACCTCCAGCCAGACGCCTGTGAATTCCGATGTGATCAGTGAAGAGGAGATCGCGGCGACGAACGCGGCGAATGCCTACGAGGTGATCAAGCGGCTCCGCGGCAACTTCCTCAGCTATCGCGGGAAGACCAGTCTCCTCGGAACCTCGAATGCCGATCCCACCGTCTATGTCGACGATCAGGCATACGGGACGATCGCTTCGCTGAAGACCATCCCTGCGTCGCAGATCACGAGCATCAGGATGTATCGCTCCTGGGAAGCCACGACGAAATACGGAACGGGAAACATGGGCGGCGTGATCGCCGTCGCTACGAAACAGTAGCTACTGCTTCTGTTCCTTCGGGAACAGCGGCTCACCCTTGTTCACTTTCCACCCCGTTGGATCCATCGCCGCAAGCGCGTCGCGCGTGACAGCGTGCACGCTTCCCGGCGCTCCGAGCATCGACCAGAGCGCTTCGCACTTGTTCGGCATGAAGGGCGCGAGATAGGCGCACTGCTGCATCAGCTCACGCGCAAGCGCGCCGAGGGTTCGATCGAGCTCCGCGTCATTCGCTGAATCCTTGGCCAGCTTCCACGGCGCCTGCCGGTCCACGAACTCGTTCGCACGAAACACCATTCGCCATATCGCCTTCAGCGCGTCGTGCAGCAAGTACCCGTTCGAGCCGTCGAGCGAGCGGTGATACTCGCGAATGTCGGCGTCCGATGCTTCATCGAGAAGAGCGTCGCGGCCTGCGGGGATTATTCCTCCGCGGTAGCGCTCGATCATCGAGATGGTCCTGCTCGCGAGATTCCCCCACGCGTTGGCGAGGTCCGAGTTGTAGCGCTCCTCGAACCGCTCCCACGAAAAGTTTCCATCTGCGTCGAAGGGCACCTCGCGCAGCAGAAAATACCGGAACGCGTCAGGCCCGAACCTGTCGATTGCCTCACCCATGTCGAGCCGCACTCCGGCCGATTTGCTGAATCGGTCGCCCGCGAGCAGAACGAATCCGTGTGCCCAGACTTTTCGCGGGAGCGCGAGCCCCGCTGACATCAGCATCGCCGGCCAGATGATCGCATGAAAGCGAGTGATGTCCTTGCCCACCACATGCAGGTCTGCGGGCCACGTGCGATCGTAGCCTTCTGCCGGATATCCAGTCGCGGTGAGATAGTTGGGAAGCGCGTCGAACCAGACGTACGTCGTCTGCGTCTCTCCGTCCCTCGATGGCCGCGGGAACGGAACACCCCACGAGAACCGCGACCTGCTCGCCGAGATGTCGTCGAGACCCTGGTCGATCAGCGCGAGCATCTCGTTCTTTCGACTCTTCGGCCCGAGGAAGTCCGTGTTCGCGATCAGATCCTTCAGTCTCGCGGAGTAGGCTGAGAGACGAAAGAACCAGTTCGTTTCCGCGACCCACTGAAGTGTCCGCGTGGGATGCAGAACGCATTTGCCCTGGATGATCTCGTTGTCCTGCTTGAACGACTCGCAGCCGACGCAGTACCAGCCTTCGTACTCCTTCTCGTAGAAATCATCGGGCGAATTCCGGAAGATCTGCTCGATGAGCGCGCGCACGCCGTCCCGGTGGTCGTCCGATGTGGTTCTCATGAACTGGTCATTCGAGATCGAGAGCCGCTGCCACATCGCCTGAAAACGCTCGGCGATCCTGTCTACAAGTGCCTGCGGTGAAAGGCCGCGGTCGGCTGCTTCCGACGCGACCTTCTGGCCGTGCTCGTCCATCCCGATGAGAAAGCGGACATTGTCGCCGCGAAGCCGGCGGTATCTCGCGATCGCGTCGGCCCCGATCTTCTCGAATGCGTGACCGAGGTGTGGATCACCGTTCGAGTAGTCGATTGCCGTCGTCAGGTAGAATCGATTCGCCTCAGCGGTCATTCTGCTCGCCGCCGCGCCCGCGCCTGCCGCCCCTTCGTCCGCG
>DASWQD010000235.1:0-6268 GCA_036398255.1 Gemmatimonadaceae bacterium
ACGATGGTGATGAATCCGATCGCCTTGTGAAAGCGGCTGATCACCTGAAAAGTGCGCGATGTTTCGACTGCGATGTCGCGTGAGCGATGCGCCTCGAACCCGAACGCGGCGGCGTTGATGTCGCGGAGCGCGCGATCTGTCTCGGCAGGGCTGCGGGTGGCGATCGCAAACCGGTCAACGCGATCGCCGTAGTCGGCGACCTTCTGAAGGTGATCGAGGTGCATCCGCACCTGGTATTCACTGCGTGCGATCTCCGCCGGGTCTGCTCCGCGCTTGAAGATCGCGGAAACGATGACCGTGTCGCCGCCTGTGAAGGCAGGTCTGTTGGAAACGATGAGCGTGTCGCCGATTGAGATCTTCGCGTCGCTCGCGAGGCGTTCGTCTATCGCTATGGTGCGATGCGGGGACTGGAGGATGAGAAGTGCGGCAAGGACTGTTGGCAACACGAACTAAAGCTAGCCCGTGCTGCTACTGAAAAGCAGGTAAAGCGTTGCGCACTTTTTGAATCAGTGGGCCGGTGCATCCATATCCGTGAGAGGCTCCACCATGACCTGCGCTGCGAGTGCGGGACCGATCGCGAGGAGATGCCCGGAGAGACGGATTGAAATCGGCCCTTCATATGGCGCACGCGAAACGATCACTACCTCCGCACCCGGCACGATCTCGAGCTCAGCAAGGTATCGCAGCATCTCCGGATCGTCGTCACTCACCTGCACCACTCGCGCTCCGTACCCCGTCCCGAGCTGGTCGAGCGTGAGATAAACTGTCTCGTCAACCTGTCCCTCTCGCGACGGAATCGGCGCGCCGTGCGGATCGACGACCGGCTCTCCTATCGCCGCGGCCATTCTATCCACCAGCTCGTCCGAGGCGGCGTGCTCGAGACGCTCGGCCTCATCGTGCACGCGATCCCACGGATACTCCAGCGCCTGCGACAGGTACGACTCGATGATGCGATGGCGGCGGATCGTCCTCAGTGCAGCACGCCTTCCGGCTTCGGTCAGCGTCACTCCACGATAGCGCTCATATCCGAGCAGCCCCTGGTCGGCGAGGCGTCGAACCATTCCACTCACCGATGCGGGCGCGATGTTCAGGCGCTGCGCGATCTCGTTCGTCGCCACGGATACCGTGCCGCGGCCGATCTCGTAGATCGTCTTGAGATAATCCTCGACTGGTCCGGTGAGCGTCTCGTCAGGAAGCTGCTCGAGCTTCAGGTGCGCTCGCTTGCCGCCCTTCACTTCACTACTCGCCCGTGCGAGCTGCCGCGCACCAGGAGAACCGGGATGTGCGACGCATGCCGCACGGCGTGCGAGACGCTGCCGTGAATCATGTCGCCGATGAACTTGTGGCCGTGCGTGGACATCGCGATGAGGTCGCACTCCTCGCGTGCGGCAGCCTGCGATATCTCCGATGCAGGATCTCCGCTCGCAAGAACAGCTTCGGCCTCGATGCCTCTCCCCTCCAGCTCAGCGGCGAGCTTCTCGATGTATTCGCGATCCTGCTTCATCTCCTCGCTCTCACGCAGCTGGAGCTGTGAGATGTTGCGGGCCGCCCAGCCGTCCGCGACATGGATGAGAACCACCGACGAGCCGCATATCCGGGCGAGCTCGGTCACGTGGTCGACGATTGCATCGTCGTACGGGCTGTTCTCGACGGGCACCAGGATTTTCTTGTACACGCTCACGCTCCCGTGAAGAACTGAATCAGCAGCCAGATGTTGAGGCCCGCGATTATCGATGCGACGAAGTAGGCGAGAGCCTTGAGCCATGCCGGATTCACGAACTCGCCCATCTTCAACTTCTCGGAAGTGAACCTCACGAGCGGGAAGACGGCGAACGAGAGCTGCATGCTCAATATCACCTGGCTCAGCACGAGCAGCTTGGCCGTTCCGCTTTCGCCGTAGATCACCGCAACAATCGCCGCAGGCACGATCGCGATCGCGCGCGTGATGAGACGGCGCAGCCACGGGCGAAGCCGGATGTTGAGGAATCCTTCCATCACGATCTGCCCAGCGAGCGTACCCGTCAGCGTCGAGTTCTGGCCCGACGCGAGCAGAGCGAGAGCGAACATCGTGCTGGCGCCGGCGCCAAGGAGCGGAGTCAGGAGCTTGTAGGCGTCCTGAATTTCCGCGACATCACTGTGGCCGCTCGTGTGGAATGTCGCCGCGGCAACGATGAGGATCGCGGCGTTGATGAACAGCGCGAACGAGAGCGCGATCGTCGAATCGATGAACGCGAACTTGACAGCTTCCTTCTTTCCCTCGGTAGTCTCCTCGTATTTCCTCGTCTGCACGATCGACGAGTGGAGATAGAGGTTGTGCGGCATCACTGTCGCCCCGAGAATGCCGACCGCGACGTAGAGCATCGATGGGTTGGTGATGATCTGGGTCGTCGGGATGAAGCCACGAAGAACACCGCCGATCGGCGGGCTCGACATGATTATCTCGAAGAGGAAGCAGACACCGACGGTCGCAACGAGCGTGATGACCAGCGCTTCCAGAAGACGGAAGCCCTTGTTCTGGAGATAAAGGACGATGAGAACGTCGAGTGCGGTGATCGCAATGCCATAAGGAAGCGGAATTCCGAACAGCAGATTGAGGGCGATCGCCGAGCCGATGACTTCCGCGAGATCGCATGCGGCGATGGCCAGCTCGCACAGGATCCAAAGGGCGTAGACAACGGGCGTGGAGTAGTGATCGCGACACGCCTGCGCGAGGTCGCGCCCGGTTACGATGCCGAGCTTGGAGGCGAGCCCCTGAAGCAGGATCGCCATCAGGTTCGACATCAGGATCACGGTCAGCAGCGTGTACCCGAACTGCGATCCGCCCGCGAGATCCGTCGCCCAGTTGCCGGGATCCATGTACCCGACCGCCACCAGGTATCCGGGTCCGGCAAAAGCGAGAATCTTCCGCCACCACGTCGCCCCAGTGACGGGTACGGTTCGGTAGACCTCCTGAAGCGACGGGGTGACCCGGGCCCTTCTCCACCCGGGTTCCCTCTCGGGGAGCTTGAGTTGTGTAGCCACGATCTATGGAAGTGTCAAGGAATGCCGTCGAAGTTTTAGCGCCATCTAAAAATTAATATTAGGCATTCCTAACTTTCCCGCAAGGCCAGAGTTAGCCGGAGCTAACCATCTCCAGCAGGCTCGAAAGAATCCGCTCCGTCATCCCCCACACCACGTACCCCTCGTGGTGAAACGCGAACCGGCTGATCTCGACATCACCCGCCTTCACGGTCGTGTCCCGCCACACAGACCGATCCAGGAGAACCGATAAGGGAACCCAGAAAGCCCCGGCTACCTCCGCACTCAGCACCGGCTCCGAAACGCCGGAAACCAGGAACACGAAGGGGCGCACGACTACCGCCGGCAGACGCGACGTTCGAGGGTGAAGGTCATCGAGCACTCCCAGGAGCTGGCATCCCTCGCGAAGATCGATCTCCGTTTCCTCGAGAGTTTCGCGCATCGCCGTATGCACGAGCGACTCATCGCCCGGCTCGGCTCGGCCTCCGGGAAAAGCGACATGCCCGCTCCACGGGTCGCCCTCGTATTCTGCCCGCTGGATGAAGAAGAGCTCAGGCTCCCCGGTTTCTCCGATCCGGATGAGAATGGCGACGGCGGCACGTCTAGCTGCCGCGTCGTGGACCTCGAGCGCCGCCCGTGACTTCAGGGAGTCTTCGAGACGCGCAATTCGCGGATCGTCCCGAAGGCGGTCCAGCCGCCTCACACCTTCCGGTCGCCGAGATGCTGGGTGAAGAACTCGACGGTGAGTCGCGTGACGGATTCGAGCGTCGGAGTGATCTCCTCGAGCGGATGCTTCCCCCCAAACGAGTGATTCACTCCATCGATCACTCGCAGCTCGGCGTTCGAGCCGGCAAGATTCGCCAGTCGCTGCCCTTCGCTCACCGGAACAGTCTCGTCTTCAGCACCGTGGACAATGAGCCACGGCGCAGTGATCTGCGAAGCGGACACCGCGATGTTGAGCTTCGTCTCGCCGAACTCCTCAACCTCGTGAAGCAGCTCGATGCTGAGCGGTATCACGTCGCCGGTTCTCGCGTTCGCGATGTCGATGAACCCGCGCTGCCTCCAGTCTGCGACTGTTTCCGGCGGCCACCGGTTCGTGCTCGAGATGGCTGCCCATGTGACGAGCGCTTTCACCCTCGAGTCTCGCACAGTCTGGAGAATCGCGATTCCTCCGCCCCGCGAGTGACCGAACAGACCGTAGCCGCCGTCTATCCAGCCGCGGACGCGGCCCTCTCCGACTACTGCGTCGAGATCGTCGAGCTCCTGAAGATACGTGTTGTGCGTGAACGCTTCGCGATTCGTGAAACTCTCGCGGTCATCGCCGACGCCGCTGCCCGAAAAGTCGAACGTGATTGCGCGGTAACCCGCTTCCGCAAGCTTCTCGGCGACGTGCGGGAAGAACGAGAACCGCGCGAATCCCTTGAATCCGTGGCAGATGACGACCGTTCCGCCTGCCTTCTGCGGAATGCGCGCTTCGCCGCGGATGATGAGCGGGGCCTGATCGCCGCGGTCGCGCCACAGCTCGAACTCGTCGAGCTCGATCGTCACCGCTCGTTCGCCATCATGATTCCACTTTGCCGCCTGCATCTACCCATCCTCGGAATCCACCCGACATCGACGCGACGTCGGTGTAGCCCATCTGCTGCATGGTATCGGCCGCGAGCGCCGACCTGTTCCCGGTCGCGCAGTATATGAGAACCTTCTTGTCACGCGGAATCGCTGCCTCGATCTTGGTCTCGAGATTTCCGCGTGGAATGAAGACAGCCCCTGGAATGTGGCCGAGGGCATACTCGTTGGGCTCGCGGCAGTCGAAGTAGATGACTCCCGCCTCAGGATTGGCCGCCGCATCGGCAGCACTGATTTCGCGGATCCGCGACTTCGACTCGTTGATCAGATCCAGGCCCGACTTTTCACTCATCCCTTTCCCTCATTTCAGTATTCGTAATCATACCTCAGCCACCCACCACCCGCAGTGACATCGATTCGGTGTCGAGCTCCGCGGTTGCGCCAAGCGGAATCGTCCACTGATCGTGGATGTGTCCGAACGGCGCGCCGGCGAGACACGGAATCCCGGCCTCCTCCGCCGCTTCGGCGATGACTTCGTCCAGCAGGCGATTCTGCTCACTCGTCTCGCCCTGCGGGGGGCGAAAGTCTCCCGCCACCAGCCCGGCGCACCTGGAGAGTGCACCGGAAAGGAGAAGCTGCCGCATCATTCGGTCCACACGGTAAACCGCTTCGTCGACATCCTCGATGACGAGGATCGCACCCTCGAAATCGACCGACCAGGGCGTTCCCATGAGGGACGCGACGAGTGCGAGATTTCCCCCTGCGAGACGCCCGGTGGCCCTCCCGGATTTCAGGACACGGCCCTCGCTCGCGACTCCGCAGGAATCGGACTGGTCGACCACCGCGCGGTGCAGCGAGTCGCGAGAGAAGTCGCTGAGCTCGCCGCGAGCCGTTGGCCCGTGGAAGGAAACGATGCCGCATTCCTTCCAGATTGCCGCATGAAACGCGGTGATGTCGGAAAATCCGATGAATGGCCGCGGCCTCCGCTCGAGAGATTTGTAATCGATACCGGGAAGGAGCCGCATCGCTCCATATCCACCGCGTACGCACCAGATGGCGTCGATCGAATCGTCAGCCAGCGCCTGATTGAGGTCGCCGAGCCGCTGTTCGTCTGTCCCGGCAAGATATCCGTGAAGGCGTGAGACGTTGGGCCCCATGACCGGATCCCAGCCCAGTGACCGGACGTTTTCGCGCGCGCGCTCGACGTGTGACGGATCGGGAAGAATTCCGGACGGAGCGACGAGCGCTACGCGCGAGCCCTGGGCCAGCGGCTTTACCGGGTTGAAAAGAGCGTTTTTCATTGGGGGTGAAGTTGAAAATCGAAAGGTCGTGCGTCAACGCAATCCGGGCTGGTGTGTGAATTGCGAGCATCTGAATTGATTTTCACAATGGAGAAACTGTGGATAAGGCTCAGGACAAGAGCACTTCGAAGAATCGCGAAGAGAGCATGACCGAATCCGGAGAGGATGCCTTCGGCGAAAAGAGTGCTGTCCGTAAACCGGACGCTTCTCCACAGGGCGACGGCACGTCCGACCCGGCTGACATGACTTTCGTGGGCAGGGCCGGCGAGCAGCTCTCGTCGAGCAGCGGCACAACTCCGCTCGGCGGCGAGTCGCGCGATGCAGACGAGAAGACAGGGCCGGGGGGAGTCGAGGGAGAGCAGGACAAGCGCTAGATCATGAAT
>DASWQD010000236.1:0-6679 GCA_036398255.1 Gemmatimonadaceae bacterium
CCTCGCGATCGACCTCATCTTCCGCCCGGTCGCATCGACCGAGCTTGGCTGGCACGAGGAAGAGAAGGTGGAGGAGAAGCCGCCGGTCTGATCAGGCTTCAGGTGCGAACGGCACCTCGAGCTCGAAACCGTCCCGCGCGACGACAGTCTCCGGAAAAATCTCACGCGCCTGCTGGAGCAGCTCCGACGCGTTGATCGAATAACGCGCGGACAGGTGTGTCAGCACTAATTGCTTCACACCGGCTTTCGCAGCGACTTCGGCGGCTTCGCGTGCCGTTGCATGTCCTGTCTCCAACGCGCGCGGCTGCTCGTCATCGGCAAACGTCGCCTCGTGAATGAGCAGGTCCGCACCCTGCGCGGCGGCGACTGTCGCCTCACACGGGCGCGAATCACCCGTGAATACAACGCGCCTGCCCGGACGCGAGGGGCCGACGAGATCCGATGGCTCGACCACACGCCCGTCGTCCAGCGTAACTGGCTGACCCTTGTGAATCTTCCCCCACGCGGGGCCTTCGGGAATTCCCATCTCGCGCGCCTTGTCCGGATTGAAACGGCCGAGCCGAATCTCTTCGACCAGGGAGAAGCCGAGAGCGATCTTGTCCTTGTGGTCGGCAGTGTACGGAACGATCGAGTATCCCTTTCGCGTGATTGGCGAATCGGGCGTGACCTCGTTGATCTCGAGCGGGAACGGCTGCTTGTCGCTGCCGATTGCGATTGCCTGCCGGAGAAGCGCCGAGGATCCACGCGGGCCCCACAATCTCATGGGCTCTGTCCTGCCCTGCAGTGACAGCGTTCGAAACAATCCAATCACCCCCAGCATGTGATCCGCGTGCATGTGGGTGAAGAAGATGTCGGCGAGCGCGAATGAGATTCCGTAGCGCATCATCTGCCGCTGCGTGCCCTCGCCGCAGTCGAACAGCAGCGTCTCTCCCTCGCGTATCATCGCGACGGACGTGACGTTGCGCTCGACAGTCGGGCGCGACGCGGATGTGCCGAGGAAGCGCACGGTCAGTGACATGGGCTGAATATATCCGCGCCCGGCTCACTGGATGCACGCACCCCCGGGATTGGGTTTCGGCTTGTCGACTACGAGGCGGTGATCGAGGTCGGCAACGGTGCCTGCGATGTCGCGAATCAGGTTGACGATTCGTGAGTACTTGGGATAGTCGATGTACTGCGGCTCGTCGGTTGGCTGATGGTAGTCGTGGTGAACACTGGTGAAGAAGAACGCGATTGGAATCCCGTTGCGGGCATAGTGGTAGTGATCGCTGCGGCAATACATCTGATGCGGCTCGCCGTTCGCGTCGAACACTTTCGAGAACACGAGAGGAGCCGGCTGCCGCGAGTTCGCCGCATCGGCGATGTCGCCGAGCTCGGTGCTCAGGCGCCGCGATCCGATGACTTCGACGAAATCGTCGCTCCCGTATTTCGCGTTGGCGCCACTGGGGTGCACTGCGTCGGCTGATCCGCCGCGGCCGATCATGTCGATGTTGAGCTGCGCCACAATCGAATCGAGGGGAACGGTGGGATGACTTGTGAAGTATTCGGCGCCGAGCAGCCCGATCTCTTCCGCGGTGTGCCAGACAAAAATCAGTGAGCGCTTCGGCTTTACCTGCGCCTTTGCGAACGACTCGGCGATCTCGAGCAGCGCCATGGAGCCGGTGCCATCGTCGTCGGCGCCGTTGTTGATGGAATCGAGTCGCGCCGGCCTCAGCCGGCGAAGAGAATCGAGTATTGCGCGAATGCGCGTCCACTGTTGCGGGGTCGCCGCGACGCTGGGGCTCTCGGCTCCGCCCGGCCGCACGACGATGTTGTAGGCGCGAATCGAATCATGATCCACCGAGACCGAAAGCGGCACATCGTGATCGTTGTGCGCGCCGAATGCGACGTACTGACCGCGAAGGGTCGGGTCGGAACCCCGGAGGATCGCGATGACGTTGCGTCCGGGAAGGGGCGTACCGGGTTCAAATTCAATCTTTCCGCGCAGGACCTTGCCGGTGGTTCCGGGCTTTGTGCTGCCTGGTGATGCACCCCCGAGCAATGCGCGGCCGAATTCCTCCGATACGTAGAGAAACGATGGAACCGGAGCTGCAGCAGCACTCGTTACCGGCCGGCCGAAGCTTTCGTGTATGTAGCTGGCGCGGGTCTCGGGTCCGAGTCGCTCGAGGTAGACAATCGCGATACCCGCCGCGGAGGCGAATCTCGCGTTTGCGCCGAGCCGGTTTATCGGGGTGCGTGGACCCAGCGTCAGCAATACAAGCTTGCCCGAGGCGGAAGCGTCGCTGATGAGCGTCGATGTATCGCCCCATTCTCCGCCGTAGACGGTAGCGACTCCGTCGATGCTTCGCATGCCGCGTCCGTTGTCGCGCGGCACGTAGTCATCGAGAATGCGGAATGTTCTTCCATCGACGGTCAGCGAGGCTGATCCGGCGAAACGCCGGGAGCCGAGTGGAACGTCCTGGAAAAAGGTGCCCTTCTCACCGCCGGGCTCTAGACCGAGACGCTTGAGCTCCCGCTCGATGTACGCGGCGCCGCGGAGATTGTCGGCCGTGCCGGCGGCTCGTCCGCGCATCGAGTCATCGGCGAAGATGTAGAGTCGGGTCCGGAGATCGGCAGCCGTGATAGCAGCCGAGGTTTCGCTTGCCGCCTGCCTGGTAGCCGGCGACGTGACGCATCCGGCGACGAGGGCGGCGACTGTGACTGGAAATGCAGTTTTGAGGATCATCAAGGAATTGTAAACGGGCGAACCGCAGATCCACACCTTTCATGCGCATAGTGCGAATCGCCGCGCAGCGGTGCATTTTTCCCGTCCCCCCTACCTGAGGTTTTCATGAAGCGTGCACTGATTTCAACAGCGCTGCTGTGTTTCGCAGCGCCTGCTCTTGCCCAGACCGCGCCTGCTCCCGCCACGACCGGCGTCTCCTCATCGCGGGCAGTCTGGCAGATCATGTCCAACTATTTCACCAAGGCTGCCGAGCAGGTGCCGGAAGCCGACTATTCGTACAAGCCCGTCGAGACGGTGAGATCGTTCGGCCAGCTCGTGGGGCACATGGCGGGAGCCCAGAACATGTTCTGCGCCGCTGCGCTCGGCGAAACCCAGAAGTCCGAGGATGACATCGAGAAGACGGTGACGACCAAGGCCGCGCTCGTAGCGGCGCTGAAGGCCTCGAACGAGTACTGCAAGCGGGCCTATGCCATGAGTGATGCGGACGCCGCCGGCATGACGAAGCTTTTCGGGTCTGACAACTCGAAGATGTTCACGCTGATGCTGAACGCGACCCACGTGGGCGAGCACTACGGAAATGTGGTCACCTACATGCGGATGAAGAACATGGTACCGCCTTCGAGCGCCCCTCGCACGGGTCAGTAAGGATTCGGTATCGTGTTTCCAGGCAACAACTTAGGTCATCTCGTTCCCAGATTTCTCTTGACATGGGAGCGGGAGGCCCTAGATTGATCTGAGTCTGAGGCCCCGCCAGCTTTTCAGCGGGGCTTCGATGTTTTGACCCGGTGCGACGGGTTGCTCCTCTTTCAGAGGCTGATTGGCCAGTCGCGCGCATGCGCGGGGCTGTAGCTCAGCTGGGAGAGCGCTGCAATCGCACTGCAGAGGTCAGGGGTTCGATCCCCCTCAGCTCCACTTGAAGTTGGATCGCAACTTGTTGCGATTGATGGTGTAGAAGGTCATAAGAGTAGCTGCCCGCCGCCGTTCGGTAGGACGTAGAGTTCCAATGACGGCGCGCGTGGCACGAACCGCGGCCCTCCGGCCGCAGACGATGAGCCGCTGATTCCAAGTGAATCCAGCGGCTTTTTTGTTTTACGGGAGCAGTGACCGCGCGTCGGCACGCATCGCGTAGAACACCTCCGCGCTGAAGCGGTTCTCCTCCGACTCGGCCTTTCCGACAAAGTCTCCCATTGCTGTACCGCTCAGCCGATTCAGGAACCTGAGAATGGCCGATTCCTGCACCGTGGCCGAGGTGCGGCGGCCGATGATGCTCTGACGTCCTGCCTCATCGCGGAGCGCAAGGCGGAACATGATCCCGTCCTTCTCGAACGGGCGCCGGAGCGGAGTCTTGATGAGAGTTGCGACTGCCGGCGGCAACTTCCAGTCAGGTTCCTTCGTGAACCGGATGAACCAGCCTCGCTCGTGGTCACCGTCGATGACAGTCACGTTGCCGATCAGCTTTCTGAACCCGACGTGGAAGATCATGATCTTGGTCGTGAATTCGGAATCGATGAGAAGGTCATCGGGGATCGGACGAATCGGTCCTGACAGGGGTGCGAAATGTCCATTGATCGAGCGGAGCTTGAGGGTCATGAAGTTCTTCGCGCCCGCGAGCTCGATCCATCGGACGCCGCGCTTGTCGAGAATGACTGACTTGTACTTCGACTCCGTGGCGTACTTGTCGAGATAGTCGGCGAACGCCGGCATCGTCGAGCGCAGCTTCGCGGGATTCAGGCGAATTCCGAGCTTAATCGTAGTCGCTCCATCGGCATCGTCCGTGACGCGAAGCGAATCGAGGGTGAGCAGGCGGCCGAGCGCGGCGGTGGTCCGCGGAAAGCTGGCGCGATAGTCGTCGCGAATCGCCGACGGACTGCGCTTCTCCGCCGATTTCAGAAGTGCGGAGACCACGTTCCTGAGATCGTTTGCCTTGATGGTGCCTGCTGCGATCTCGACGTTGGTGAACCAGTCGTACTGGTCGTCCGTGATCCTGCGCAGCACCATCGTGTGTCGCGAATCGCCGGGCTCGTTGGCCATCGTGGTGCTCGGCTTTGCGGCAAAGATGTACTTGTTGTTTCCAAACTCACCTTCGACGGTGACGGTTCGGGTGTTGTCGGTACCCATGGCCGTCCACACCGAGGTGTCGTTGTAGATCTTTGACGGAGTGAGCGCGTTCTTCCCGAGCTTGCCTCGGGCGAGGCGGAACTTCGTGTTCCGCTCGACGTTGGTGAAGCGCTGCGCAATGCCGCCGAACAGCTGCTCGGCGTTGGTGCGCGCGGCGGGGATGGTGGGTCCGAACGCGGGTCCGACATCGCGGCACGCGGTGGTGCCGGCGCTGAGGAGGATCAGCGCCGCAGCGAGGTGAAAGCCCGGTCTGGGTTGTGTTACACTACTATATGTATGGACAGGCGGCATGGCCCAGGTATTACGGGTGGGTTCGAGCGATGAAAGTTCTACCCCGGAGGGCGCTTCTGGAACCCCGGCAATTGAACAAGGGGGTATTACCAGCTAAGTTGGGAGACTGCCTCAGTTGTTTCCGTGAGGCATTTTTTGCCCCTTGGTGTAACTGGCAACACGCCTGACTCTGGATCAGGAGAGTCCTGGTTCGATCCCAGGAGGGGCAACTTCAAAAGGCCGCGTTCACGCGGCCTTTTTTGTTGCCCCTTCCGGGATCGTTCGCCCGGCTAGATTCAGGCGCGATGGAATCACTCGGTTTACTGGATCCCCTTCGCACGCGAGTGCTCGAGAGACTCGGCTTCACGGCTGAGCCAAAGCTCGATTCCGAGGGCCTGTCGTCGGTCTACCGCAGATGGTGCGAGACGGTGCCATTCGACAATGCTGCAAAGCTGATTGCGCTCAGGACGAATGCATCGGGAAATCTGCCGGGCATAGAAGCGAACGAGTTCTTCAGCAACTTCCTCGAGCATGGACACGGTGGAACGTGCTGGCCGTCGAGCAATGCATTGTATTCGCTTCTTGCCGACCTCGGCTTCGATGCGCGGCGGCTTGCAGGATCGATGCGGGACACCGGCATAGTCTCTCACGGAACCACGAAGGTCTGCGTCGATGGATCTGACTGGCTCGTCGACTCATCGATGCTCACCGCGAATCCGCTTCCACTCCGCGATCAGCTGTTCATTACGAGTGATCCGGTGTGGGCCGCCGAAATCGAGTACGTCGATGGAACGCATGTCATATGGTGGGACTCGATGCCGGCTCCCGAATTCATTCCGTGCCGGCTGCTCATGGAGAATGTGCCGCACGATTTCTATGTCGAGCGGTACGAGGCATCACGCGCCAGGAGCCCGTTCAATGAGCGCATCTACGTTCGCCGCAACATGGCCGATTCAGTGCTAGTCATCACCGGCAACCGGCGGATGTTAAAGAGGCAAGAAGGAGTGGAAACGTCCTTCCTCTCCGCGGAAGAGCTCGAGCAGCGACTCTCCGACGAAGCAGGCTTCTCCCCCGGGACGATTGACGCGCTCCGCGATTGCGGCGCGATCGAGGCTTCGATGATTGCACCCGATGGTCCACCACCTCCGCTCTCCGGCCCTCGACCTTCGAGGCGAATTCCTGCATAGTTTTTCCCGAATGAAACCGATTCGCATACTCCCACTCATAATCGCAGCAGGGTGCGTTGCCCGATCGACCCAACCTGTCCCGAGCGCGGCCTTGCCACCCTCGGGTCAGGCGATCTCGCTCCTCGGCGACACGCTTCGCGTTTTTCCAATGACTGTAGAAACGCGCGCGCGGAATGAAGCTCAGCTCGCAGCGGCGCAAAGCGCATATGAGCGCACGCCGTCGAACGCCGATTCGATCATCTGGCTTGGACGACGTCTCGCCTATCTCGGAAGAATCCGCGAAGCAATCGACGTATACACTCGCGGCATCGCGATTCATCCGGACAATCCGTGGCTGTACCGCCACCGAGGCCACAGATACATCACGGTTCGCGAGCTG
>DASWQD010000237.1:0-3490 GCA_036398255.1 Gemmatimonadaceae bacterium
TCTTCTCGAGCTCCTGCCGGAGCTCGACATAATTGTAGATCTCGCCGTTGTAGGTGATGCAGCATCGCCCGTCGGCCGAGAACATCGGCTGGTGCCCGGCACTCGAGAGATCGATGATGGCAAGCCGACGATGGGCGAACAATCCCTGCGGGGAATCGTCGATGCCGGTAAGCTCGGCGAGCCCGACATCGTCCGGTCCGCGGTGACGAATGGCCTCTGACAAACGCATCACCGCTGAGCGGCAATCTCGTCGCGAGAAAATCCCACCGATGCCGCACATCAGCCGTTACCAGCTGGTAGCTGCGGTCTCTGCAGCTGGGCCATGCGAAGGCGCGCCGCGCCACGCATCACGGCCGCCGTCGCGGTCGTTGTCCCTCCAAGTGCACGACCGAGCTGCCACCAGACGACGTAGAATGCGGCGCCAGTGAGTGGAAGGCCGCCAAGCACGAGCGAGAAGTCCGATTCGATGAGAAGCAACGGCAGGAGTATTACAAGCCCGATCATCGACAGCAGCAGGGACTGGCCAGGACGATTCACGGCGTTGTCGAGCACGCGGTATATGATTCCGACGATGAGCATGCCGACGATCACCCCGGCGCCGCCAAAGTTCAGGAAGAACTCCACGAGGATCGGCAGGTTGATTGCCGTGCTCTTGTTCGATTGATGAATGAGCGCGTACCGATGCCCGAATCCCTGGCCGAGATCTTTCGTGGGCTTGTCGGGCCATATCACGCGAGGCACGAAAGAACCGACGAGAGATTTGTACGTGTCACCCTTCCAGTACGGCACTTCGTACGGAGTGCGCCGGGCGACGTTCGCAAACAAGTCCATGATCGCGGAACGACCGGCCGTCATGGCCACTCCGTGTCCTATCGTACGGGCCACGCCTTCTCTCTCGATTCGGTCACCGAGAAGTCGAATGATCAGGCGCAGGCTTTCGGTACTGGAGAGCTGTACTCTCGTCCAGGCCTCCTGGCGATAATCGATAATGATTCCGCGAAACGACACTACCAGGATCGCAGCGACCACCGCGCCAATGATCCATCGCGGACGGAAGTATGGGCGGGCGATCCAGAGTGCGAACGCGCCGGTGGCGAAGTACATCGCCATCGGCGCAATGTTTCCCTGCGAAAGCAGCATCGCGGTGGAAACCGCGAAGCCAATCACGAGCGCTTTCTTCTGGAACTTCGTCAGCTCTCCGCGACGCGCCAGCACAATGAGCAGCCCGGTGCCGAGCCACTCGAGCGACAGAATGAACTGCAGCATTCCGCCGAAGATCGTCGCGGACAAGAAAATCGAGCGGAGTGCCGAAACAGCGAGGCCGCCGAACATGAGCGCGAAGCCGACCTTGCTCAAAAGCTTCGGGTTCCAGCCGACCCTCCGTGGAGGCCGGCGCGGCGGGTAGAGGAGGCCCGTCACAATGTAGCCGCCGACCATCGTAATCCACCCGAGAAGGGCGAGCTGTACGGGGAGATCGTAATCGGTTTCGGGGAAGACGGGGGCGTTGTTGTAATTGTCAACAATGCCAAGCGTGAGCGGAAGCGCGTAGTAAAGCCCGAACGCCAGCGAAAGGACCGGAAAAAACGGGATCGGCCGCCTGAATGCGGGGTTCTGCCCGAGATATCTGTAGAGGGGGATTACACAGAGTACCCAAAGCGCCGTCACCATCGTTCTCGTCAGCCAGGGTACCGGCGAGGTCCTGAAGAGCGCGAACGCCATTCCTGCGATCATGGACGCGAGCAGCAGCCGGCGAAGGACGCTGGTACGGCCGGTGCGGGTGCCGCTTACCGTACGCGGAGCAGCGTAATATCTACCTGGAGCTGACATCGACGATTGCACGTACCGTATTCTCCGTCGCCGCGTCGAGACTGTAATCTCGAATGTGCGCGGCTGCCTGTAATCCCTGCCTCGATTCTTCGCCGGGCATTCGAATATACTGGTCCATTCTTTCAGCCAGAGCGGTGAGGTTTCCGGATGGAAACGTCTCCCCGGTGACACCGGCGATAACCAGATCGGGGGCGCACCCGACTTTGTCGGAAACTATCGCCGGGAGACCCGACGCCATAGCCTCATTCACCACGAGGCCCCACGTTTCCTGAAAACCGGAAGGCAATACGAGAACATCGGCGGCGGCATACGCTTCCGGCATTCTGGATTGATTCAGGAATCCAGCGAAGGAAACCGGAACGCCAAGCTCGAGAGCTATCGATCTGCAGGCTTCCTTCAGCTCGCCGTCACCGACCATGAGCAGATGCGTCTTGCGGCCGGGCGACACGCGAGACATTGCCCGGACACAGTCGACGGGCCGCTTCTTCTCCATGAATTTGCCGACGAAGAGGAACACGAGAGCATCCGCATCGATGGCCCACTGGCTTCGAAGCTCCTCGCGACGATCCGTCTCGATTCTGGCGCGACCGGCGAACCAATCGTTGTCCACGAAATGACGAACGGGCACAAAGCGCTCGGGCTGCGCACCGTAATGCTCATAGTACTGCTCGTTCAGCTTGCCTACAGTGAGATATCGACTGAATCGGGGGATCCATCGGCCGAGCACCAGGCGCTTCAGGGCTCTGGTGCCGATGCTTCTTCGATCGATCAACGTCGAGTCACCACGAATCATCATCGGGATTCCTGAATTCCAGCAGGTTCGGATCGCGAGCCATTCGCTTTTCGTCGTCCAGCCGTTGATGACCCACGTGTCGTACTCCCGTCGCGGAATCAGGTCACGAAGCTCGGGCGTGTCGTTGTTGCGAAACCCCCAGCCGGGATTTGCGGCAACGTTTTTCAGGAAGCTGCTGGGATAACCTTCCAGCAGCGGCACGTCCCATTCGAAGCCGACACCAAAGTCCTTCCCCTGCATCTCTCTGCTCGGCTGAAGACCGTAGTAGACATGAATGGATATCTCCGGTCTCGCTGCGAGAGCGCGAAACCATGGCGCGTGATACTGAGTTGGGTGCGTCATGAGGAATGCCGCGTTCGGCTTCACTGCGTTCTTCGGCCTCCGCGAGCCGCCTCGATGAACGAGGTGACGTGCGACATTCGTGCGTCGACGGAATAATCGCTCCTCATGCTGCGCTCGCGGCCATTGCGCGCGATGCGATCCCGCGAATCGGCGTCCGCCAGATAGCGACCGACCTTCTCGGCGAGCTCGGCGTGGTTTCCGAAGAACGCCGCCTCGGAGTCTTCCGAGAAGTACTCGAGGACCTCCGGATTGCGCTCGTGCAGCATGAAGGCTCCGCAGGCAGGGATCTGAAACGTCCTGGCTGTAATGAGATCGCCGGACGACGCGCCCCGGCGCGCTTCACTCAGCAGCCCGAGTGAGATCTTCGAAGCACAGATTCCGCGGGCGTAATCGTCACCCGTTATCCCGACTCCCATCACGCAATCATCGAGAATGCGCGCAGACCGCTTTTCCCATTGATTTCCCCATATGCGGAGCGTGATTCGCGGAAAGGCCTCACGCAGTGACGCGAGGGTGGCGTCCTTCTTC
>DASWQD010000238.1:0-5974 GCA_036398255.1 Gemmatimonadaceae bacterium
GGTGAATCACCCGGGGTGTAGTCGCCCAGCACTGTTGGCCACACCATCTGCGCCGCCTTTTCGCGCAGGGTGAGCGTGGCCATCACCGAATCGACCCACCTCGAAGTCGCACGGCCGGGCTGCGGGACAGCGGCGGACCCGCCTGTGGCCGAAGGCGCACATCCCGCGGCAATCGCTGCGGCCGCGATTGAGAGAATTCGCTTCAGCTGCATAGTCAGTGGGAAATCGTTCCCTGTTTGCTCGTATCGATCTCGGCCCCGGCTCCCGTCTTGAAAAGGAAAGCCGACATGTTGCGCGTGAGGAATGACCGCGCCTGGGGATCCATCACGTCGAGACCGTAGTGATTGATGAGCATCGTCTGCTGCTTCCCCCAGTCCGCCCAGCATTGCCGGCAGATCTCAGTCACGACACGCGCGCCGATCGGTCCTGGAAAGGGAGCCCGCTCGAAACCCTCACGTGTCTGCCCGCAGCGGGTGCAGGTCACCTCCGCCACAGCTATGACCTCGCGTACTGGATTTTCGCCAGGCCGAAGAGAGAAAGCAGTCTCAGGTACACCCAGCCGATATCGAACTCGTACCACTTCGCCTTGAACTTCGCGGAGTGCGGATCATGATGGTGGTTGTTGTGAAGCTCCTCACCACCGAGCCAGATCGCGAGCGGCAGGATGTTCCTGCTCTCGTCCTTCACCATGAAATTCCGATAGCCGACCGCGTGGCCGACACCGTTGATGATCCCCGCGGCCCAGAATGGAATCCAGATCATTTGCACGCCCCATACGAGCGGCCCGACAAAGAAGCCGAAGAGGTAGACGTCGAGGCCAAGCATTACGACTATTCCAAGCGAGCTGCGACGGGTGAGGATGTGTCTCTCGAGCCAGTCGTTCGGAGTGCCCTTTCCATACTTCTCGAGCACGCCCGGCTGTTTCACCGTCTTCCTATAGTAGAAGGCGCCCTTCAGCACGATGTTGCGCAGTCCCTCGAGAAGCGGGCTGTGCGGATCTCCTTCGCGATCGGCGAACGCATGATGCTTCCGGTGACATGCGACCCATTCCTTGGTCACGATGGCCGTCGACAGCCACAGCCACAGGCGCATGGGAAGCGCCGCGAGATAGTGAAGCTTCACGCTGCGGTGCGTCTGCGCACGATGCAGAAAAAGCGTCACACAAACATTGGTCAGATGACCGGCGATGACGATGAAGAGAACCGGCTTCCACCAGTCCGCCGCCCAGCTTCCAAAATCCGGCATTTACACCTGCTCCATTGGTTGAACGTCAGTCCCTTGCTTGCCGCGCAATCTACCCCGCCCGCGCGGTGCATGCCATTCACTACGCCCGCGAGAAACGCGCCGGAAATTCTCAAACGGCGATGCGCCTGCGGCCTTGCGGCTTCATCCCTGTCTCTCTAGCGTCTCCGATGAATGACCCGACCAATTCCAGGCAGTGCAACGCCGACAGGTACGAGGCGCTTCGCCGCTCGCTTTGCGACCGGCTTCGCCCCCGACTTTTACCGCCCCACCTCGTCCGGCCTCACGATCTCATCCATCGGCATGGGCACCTATCTCGGCGAGTGTGACGACGAAGAAGACGCGCGCTATGTCAAGGTTCTCGTCGCCGGCGCAGCACACGGACTGAATGTGCTCGACACCGCGATCAACTACCGGTGCCAGCGCTCGGAGCGCGCGGTCGGCCGCAGTCTCCGGCAGATCATCGACTCGGGCTCCGCAGCGAGAGAAGAGCTCGTCGTGTGCACCAAAGGTGGATACGTGCCTCTCGAGGGCTCACCGCCGGAATCCCGCGATGAATACGAGGCCTATCTCGACAAGGAGTACTTCTCTCCGTCGATCATGTCCAAGGCTGATCTCGTTGCCGGCGGACATTGCATGCGACCGGGCTTCCTCTCCAACCAGATAGCGCGCAGCCGCGAGAATCTCGGTGTGGAGTGCATCGATGTTTTCTACCTGCACAATCCCGAACAGCAGCTGGACTCGATCGACCGAAAAACGTTTACCACCCTGATGCGCGATGCGTTCGCCGAGCTGGAGTCTCAGGTCGCGGCTGGTCATATCGGATCCTATGGCTGCGCGACGTGGAACGGATTCAGAGTGTCACCTGCGGCGAGGAATCATCTCTCGCTCTCGGAGATGGTCGAAGCAGCGAAAAGCGCAGGTGGAAAGTCACATCATTTCCGGTTCGTGCAGCTGCCCGTGAACCTCGCGATGACGGAGGCAGTTCGCGCGACTACTCAGACACTCGACGATGCGAGCTTCAGCCTTCTCGATCTCGCACCGCAGGTGGATGTGTCGGTCGTTGCAAGTGCGTCGCTGATGCAATCCCAGCTCACGCGCAACCTTCCGCCCGGGGTACAGGCGCTGTTTCCCGATCTCGACACCGATGCTCAGCGCGCGATTGCTTTCGTCAGGTCACTCCCGGTCGCTGCAGCGCTCGTTGGAATGCGCTCGTCCGCTCATCTGATGGAGAACATCGCCGCAGGGAGCGCCGTCATTCGAGCGTGAGATCGCTGACTTCCTGCGTTTTCAGATCGATCACTGCAATCCTGTGCGCGTTCGTGTCGGCCACGTAGGCGTGCGTTCTGCTGCATGAAATTCCCGATGGCTCGCTGAGGCCGCGCACCCATACCCTCGCAGAACGCGTCACGGGGTCTATCGCCTTGATGCAGTCGTTGTAGGAATCGGCGACCAGAAGGCCCCCGTCAGGATTGATCGCAACCCCCTGAGGATGCTGAAGTCGCACGTCGTCACCGGTTCCATCGACGTCGCCGAAATCGAACAATCCCGTTCCCACGACTGTCCCCACAGCGCCGTTTTCAGCTGTGTCGGCCCATCGAATTGCGCTCGATTCCGAGTCGGCAAAATAGACACGATTGCCCACTGCAACTATTCCCATCGGTTGAGCGAGAAGCGCATCCCGATGTTCCCCGTCCCGGATGTCCTCGCCGCCGGTTCCGCTGTGCACGCGAGACGTGCGCGTCGCGAGATTGACCGACCACAGCTGGTGCGTCCCTGCCATCGCCACGAAAAGTGTTTCTCCGGTAAGCGCGAGATCCCACGGTGATGACATCGCGCCCTGCTGCCGGTCGCCTCGCGTTCTCATCTGCGCACCGGTACCAGCAACGGTGCGAAGCTCACCGCTGGAAAGGCTCACCGAACGAATCGTGTGATTTCCGGTATCGGCGACATAGAGCGTGTTCCCATCTACCGCCGTGCCCTGGGGAAAGCTGAGCTGACCCTTCGCCCCGTTGCTGAACCCTGGCTCCCCAGTACCGCATGTCATCTCGATCCTTGCCACGCTCGGAGCTCGAAGTCCGGCCACGAGAATCCTGTGGTGTCCGCTGTCGGAGATGATGAGCCTGTCTCCATCGACGAGAACCTTGCCCGGATACCTCAATGTGCCCGGTTCGGAGGTCGGCTTGTCTGCCTCGAAGTGAAGAGACTCCTCGTTCAGAACTCCCCGCGACCTTGCACTCTCGATCAAGCCGTCGATGAAGGGAAACAGCATCTCGGCGGCGAATTCTCCCGCGTGCGCACCCACGACATACCCGGAAGGATCGATCGCAACGAGAGTCGGCCAGGCGGACACGGCGTAGCTTCGCCACGTCCTGAACTGCCTGTCGTTCAGAACCGCGTGGATTGCGTCGAGCCTCAAGGAGGCGTCACGAATCCGGGATGTGACACGCTCGGCGTGGTATTTACCGCTCTGAACGCCAATGACTGCCAGGTGCCGCGAATACTTCGATTCGAGCTCCCGCAACTGCGGGAGGACATGGATGCAGTTGATTCAGCCGTAGGTCCAGAAATCCAGAAGCACGACTTTCCCGCGCAGCTCCGCCAGTTTCAGCTTCCGGTTCCCGGTGTTGATCCAGTCCAGGTTGTCGGGAAATTCGGGGGCTCTGACGGCTGGTGCTGGAGTGAATTCTCGCGGCATGGAATGTCCTCACTGGTTGCCCGGCATGCATCTGTTATAGTTTGTGCGCGGAAGTTGCTATAGTTGTCGCACAGAACCTCTATATCGGAGCTCGTAATATGGCTGCAGCCAGAAAGTCGTCGCGTCGTGGCTCGAAGGGTGGAAGAAAAGCCGGCTCTCGTTCTGGTAGCCGGAAATCTCCCGCCCGTAAGAGTGCGGGAAGAAAGGGCCCAGCGCGCAAGAGTGCCGGACGCAAGAGTGCCGGACGCAAGAGTGCAGCTCGCAAGAGCGCCGGCCGCAAGAGTGCCAGCCGTAAGAGTGCAGCGAGGAAAGCCCCGCGTCGGAAGAGCGCACCGAAGCGCGCATCGTCGCGCAAGAAATCGGGTGGACGCAAGCTCGCGCTTCCCAGCCGCAAGGCAGTCAGCCGCGCCGCCTCGGGAGTCTCCAAGCGCGCCAAGTCAGTTGCAAAACGCGTTCAGCGGGTAGCGACGGGTGTCGCACAACAGACGGTCGCTGGAGCCGAGCAGGTGTTCGAATCGGCGAAGGAATTCGTTCAGGATCACACCTGAGCGAGACGAGGGCGGCCTGTGAAAAACAGGCCGTCCTCATTGCTGGTGTTCGCTGATCCAGCTCGTCACTTCCTCGAAGACTTTGTCACGGCCGTAGTCGACGGTGATTATGTGCCCGCCGCCCTCGACCCACTGAAGCTTCTTTTCCTTCGCCCCGAGCGAGGCAAAGGCTTTCTCCGCCACAGACGGTGCTATTCGCGGGTCTGCCTTTGACTGAAGCAGAAGCGTCGGCGAGCTGATCGCGGCGAGCGAGCGGCGCGCTTGAGCGGCGAGGCGCCAGAGCTCGTACAGCAGCCTGCCGGAATATGCCCCGCCGTAGCCCAGATTCTTTGCGCGCTCTTCCGGATTCAGAATTGAATTCGGGCTCGAAGCTTTTCTCACTCCTGCTGCCGGACCCCACAGCCAGTGTGACGCCGATGCAATCCGATGTGTGACGGGCATGTCGAGGTACGGCGCAAGAAGCACCAGCGAGGTTATCTCCTTCACCTCGGCCGTCAGGATGGCAGCGATGGCACCGCCCATCGACAATCCAACGACTGACACCGATCGATGACTGGCCTTGATGTCGGAAAGTTCCTGACGCGCACACGCAAGCCAGTCCTTTCTCCTTGATGCCATGAATGCGGGCACACTCCTGCCGTGACCAGGCAGGAGCGGCGCCTTGACGTCGAAGCCGCGCCCGTGGAGGTGCCGGGCGAGAAGTCCCAGCGTCTGAGGGGTATCACCAAAGCCATGCAGGAGGAGAATTCCGTGAGAATTCCCCTCCTGCATGTCGATGGTTTCAGCGCCGGCTCGCGTGCCGGCATCTGTTGTCGTTGTTGCCGAGGACATTCAGCAGGTCAGTGGTGCATCGACTCCTGCGAAAGCGCGAGACTGCTCTCTGCTTCCGCTGCGACTGCCGAAATATGCGTGGCAAGATTCGAAGGCGCGATCATGAATGCCATTCCGCGGCGCGACGCCACTCCGGCACCGACAAGACGTCCCAGCGCAAGCGCAATCGATTCGCGTGTGGCGCCGACCATTTCACACAACAGCCGATGGTGCTTCAGCTCGAGTCGCAGTCTTCCATCGGACGCGAGAAAAGCACGATCCGTTGCCAGTCGCTGGAGAGCAGCAACGAGACGCTGCTCGACATTCTGCGACGCCATCGCGTGAAGCTTCTCGAGAAGTGTGGCCTGCTCACTCATGAGCTGGCTCACAACCTCCAGCGCTGCACCAGGGTTCTCCCGCGTGAATGCGCGAAACTGTACTCCGCTCACGAACAGGGTCTCGGCTTCCTCGGATGCGAATGCGTCTGTCACGTAGATCGCTTCCTGCGACAGGCCTTCGATTCCGAAGATCTCACCGGGAGTGACGATTGCCGGCACGAACCCGCGGCCGGTCCTTATTCGGTTGCGGAGGATGATGTGTCCACGCAGAACCACGGACAGACCATCTGCCGGGGAGCCTTTCTGGTAGATCTGGAATCCTGAGGGCCACGTCGTTC
>DASWQD010000239.1:0-2126 GCA_036398255.1 Gemmatimonadaceae bacterium
TGATGCTCGAACGCCTTGTCGAGCGAGCCGAATATCTGCGGAAGAGCTGGAACGAAGAGCAGCAGCGATCCACCCGGGACCGTCGCCGCATGAGCCTCTCTCAGAAACGACTCATGATCCTCGACGTGCTCCAGCACGTTCACCGCGACGACTGCGTTCGCCGAAAGATCCTCGTAATGCTCGCGGAGATAGCCGCGGCGTGTCTCGACCTTGGGCTTTTCGCGGAATCTGGCTTCGAGGATCGGGAACGTGTTGGCGGCAGGCTCGATCGCGATGAGCTTCTGCACCTTCGGGACACTGACGATGAATTCGGAAAAGGTGCCGATTCCCGCGCCTGCCTCGATGACTGTTGGGCCGAGGAATGGCTCGAACTGCTTGAGCACCCAGCCGTAGTAGTTCTTCGCCTCGGCCAGAGAGTCGAGCTCGGAACCGGAGTAGTTGAATTCGGTCATCAGCTACAGACTCTGGCGGCGGGCGCGAGGTAACCGCCAAAAAACGAGACGAGGGTTCCCAGATGTGAGATCACAGATTGACAGATACAGCGGAAAATAGGCGGCACGTCGCGCATTTGGGTCACGCTGACATCATATGGCTGCAATACGCTTACTCGATGTCCGATCCCAAGAAGCTAAAAGTACTGCCGAAGGCGAAGAACGTTGCGGTGGAATGTCGAAAGGTCGCTCAGCGAATCCGCGGGATCGAGAACATCTCATTCCGAGCCCAGATCACACGGGCAGCCTTCTCCATCCCCACAAACATTATCGAAGGGAACGGACTTCAGTCCGCGAAGGAATATGGTCGCTATGTGCGGACAGCGATCAACTCATCTAACGAGCTGGACTTCCACATCGAAACCGTCGCAGAGCTCGAGCTGATCCCGCAACAAAGCGCGGCGGGCCTACTCAAGAGGAATGAGGAAGTCCGCAGGATGTTGAGCGGACTGCTGAGATATTTGGATAGGAAAGCGAAAGAAGAAGACGAACGAAAAAAACGCAAGAAAATCTGAACTCTGAAATCTGGCATCTGTGAACTCTCGTCTAGGTTTGCCGCTTAACGACTAGACGAGAGTTCCCAGATGCGTGTTCTCAAATTCGAGATCAGGCTCTGCGTGTGTCAGAGATCCGCACGATCTCCTCCTCATGAGTAGTGGATGTTCCCGGATGCGGATGGAAGTCGGGAACGAGCGCCTGGAGCAGCTTCCGGATCTCGTCATCGGCCCGGCCCTGATCGGTTGCGCGCATGAGGCCGTCGATCCGCTTTACAGTGCCTTCCGCGAGCAGCCCATTGCGCGCGCGCAGAACCTTCGGGTGATCCGTCGGCAGAACATTCTCGGCGGTGAAGAACATCTCCTCGTACAGCTTCTCGCCGGGACGGACGCCGGTGAACTTGATCTCGATGTCGGCTCCGACTTCCAGTCCCGACAGGCGGATGAGATCGGACGCGATGTCGAACACGCGGATCTGCTCGCCCATGTCGAGAACGAACACCTCACCACCGCGTCCGAGTGCGCCGGCCTGGAGAACCAGCTGCACCGCTTCAGGAATGGTCATGAAGTAGCGCCGCATCTCCGGGTGCGTGACCGTCACCGGACCGCCGGCGCGAATCTGACGAAGGAATGTCGGCACCACAGAGCCGCGTGAGCCGAGCACGTTGCCAAAACGCACGGAGACGAAGTTGCGGTGATGCTTCGACGCCGCATGCTGCACGAGCTGCTCGGCGATTCTCTTCGTCGCGCCCATGATGCTCGTGGGGCGAACGGCCTTGTCGGTCGAGATGAGAACGAAGTGCTGCACGTTCACGTCGATCGCCGCGTCCACTACGTTGCGCGTGCCGGCGACGTTGTTGGTCACCGCCTCGAGGACGTTGTCCTCCATGAGAGGAACGTGCTTGTGCGCCGCCGCGTGAAAGACAGCGTGCGGGCGGTACTGCTGGAAGATGTAAAAAATCCGGCCCCTGTCTCGTACATCGGCAATGACCGGAATGATCTCTACGTCGGGGAAGCTTAAGGTCAGCTCCTGGAAGATGTCGAAGATCGAGTTCTCGCCGTGGCCAAGAAGAACCAGTCTCGACGGAGCGAGACGAGCCAAGTGTCGACAGATCTCGCTCCCGATGGAGCCACCGGCGCC
>DASWQD010000240.1:0-2965 GCA_036398255.1 Gemmatimonadaceae bacterium
CGGTCGGGATGTCGAATGCGGCCAGCACCTGGTCCATTAGATCGGTGTGCTGGCCGGTCAGCACGACGCGCGTCTCGACTTCCGAAGCGCGCTGCTTCAGGGCAGTTATGACGGGAGCGAGTTTGATTCCTTCCGGCCGCGTACCGATGACGACGAGCACGCGCGGCAAAGCTGCGGTCACTTATTCCGCCTGATTTGCCGCTTGAGGTAGTCGAGCTCGGCCTGTTGCTGCGCCACCAGCTCGGCCACGAAGCCGAAGCCGACACAGAGAAAGCCGAGGACCTCGAGCATGAGGACGAGCGTCAGGAACGGCCGGTAGCCAAACGGGGAATAGAGTTGGAAGAGCCGCATGACGATTGCCAGCAATCCCACGAGGAAGCCCAGCCCCGCCAGAATGAGTCCAGTCATACCGAACAGGATCATCGGCTTGCGGGAGAACAGCAGAAAGAAGCCGACGGATACCAGATCGAGAAAGCCGACGAAGATGCGGCTGCGCCCCGAGTACTTGGCGACGCCATGGCGGCGCGGCTGCAGCGCGATGTCGACTTCGGTAACGCTGAATCCCTCCGCATATGCCAGGACGACAAAGAAGCGATGCCAATCGTGGCGCAGGCTGATCTCGTCCAGAATCCGGCGGCGGAAGCCCTTCATCGAATTGAGGTCGGAGACCGGCACCTTGAACAGCCAGCGGTTCAGCCGATTGTAGATGCCCGACACTTTGTTCTTCTCGTAGCGCCCCACCTTGCGACCGGTGACGATGTCCCACCCTTCCTGCAGCTTCTCCAGGTAGCGCACGATTTCTTCCGGTGAGTGCTGGAGATCGGCGTCGTAGAGGATGAGGAACTCGGCTTCCGTGTTCTGCGCGCCGGTAAGCATCGCTTCCGTCTTGCCGAAGTTGCGCCGGTGGCTGACGACTTTCCAATGGTCATCGCCGAGATCGCGTGCGCGCTGAGCGGTGCCGTCAGTCGAGCCATCATCGACCAGCACGATGTCACCGGAAAGGTCGTATTTGCGGAACAGCGCCGCGAATTCCCGAACCAGGTCCGGCACGTTGTCTACTTCATTGAGCGCGGGGATAATGACGGCGAAATTGCGCCGTGTCTCGGCGGACAGGCGCACTTCGTTAGCGGGAGCGGTGCTGCTTGGCGTTTCGGTGTTCAACATTAAAGTGAGTTAGTTCTCACTACACACGCTTGCGCATGCGGGCCGACAGGATGCCCAGCTGATCTCGATATTTTGCAACCGTGCGACGCGCGATCTGGATGCCTTCGTCCTTGAGGATGTTCACGATCGCCTGGTCGGTGAGCGGGCGACGGGCTTCCTCCTCCGATACGAGCTTCTGGATCTTGGCCTTGATACCGCGCGCCGACACGTCCTCACCCGACGTGGTCGACAATCCCGATGAGAAGAAGAACTTGAGGGGCAGCACACCGCGCGGCGTCTGCACGAACTTCTCGTTGGTCACGCGCGAAACCGTGGACTCGTGCATGTTGATGACTTCGGCCACCTCGCGGAGGGTCAGCGGCTTGAGGTACTGCACCCCCTTCTCGAAGAACTCGCGCTGGCGGTCGACAATGAAGTTCATGACCTTCAGCATCGTCTGGCGACGCTGCTCGATCGCCTGGATCATCCAGTTCGCGCTGTTCAGCTTGTTGGAGATGAACTCCTTGTTCTCGCCTTTGAACTTGTTCTTGTCCTTGGCGATCTCGCGGTAGGTCTTGCTGAGCTTCAGGCGCGGCAGGCTGGTGTCGTTCAGGAATACCAGGTACTCGCCATCAATCTTCTCGACGATCAGGTCCGGCGTGATGTAGTTGTCGGCCGGCGCCGCGTACTTGAGGCCCGGCTTGGGATCGAGCTTCGCGACTTCGTCCGCGGCCGTCTGCACGTCCTTGGGCGTGATCGATAGTTCTTTGGAAATCTCCGACCAGCGATGGTTGATCAACTGATCGAAGTAGTCGTTGATGATCTTGTAGGTCAGCGTGTCTTCCAGCTGCTGGTCGCGTAACTGAAGCAGCAGGCACTCGCGCAGATTGCGCGCGCCGATGCCGGCCGGATCCATGCTCTGGACGATGCGCAGCAGATCTTCGCCCTCGCCCGTCGTGAATTCGGCCGCTGACTCGTCCTCCTCGAACCAATGGCCGCCACTGTCGTGGATCCACTGATTCAGGCCGTGCACGACATCTTCGATGGAACACGTGAGGTAGCCGTTCTCGTCGATGTTGCCGATGATCTCTTCGCCGAGCAGCATCTGGCGCGGGCGCAACGGCATCAGCATGAGCTGATCGCGCAGGTGGTCGTAGAGATCGCGCGAATCCACCGAAACCGGCTCGAAGTACTCTTTGTCCTCGTATTCGGCGCGGCGCCCGCCCGCATCGAAACCGTCCAGGAGGATTTCCTCCCAATCGATTTCCTCCTTGGCCTTGTCCTGCTCCTTCTCCTTTTGCGGATCGAGCGGCGCGGTGTCTTCGTCCGTGACCTGCGGTTCTTCCAGGTCGAGGAAAGGATTATTGAGCAGCTCCTGCTTGATATGCTGCTGCAGGTCCAACAGGGGCATGTAAAGCAGATCCATCGCCTGATACAGGCGAGGATTGATTTTCATTTCCTGCTTTAGCTGGGTGCCCTGATAAAGGCCTGTTTTTATACTCATACCGCTAGCGCTGGTCTTCCGCCCAGGTCATCGCCTCCATCCGAAGGCGGCGAGTAGCGCTCACGCATGCGCGCGGTGAGCGTCGGACCGAAATAGATCTCCGCAACTTCTTCATTCCAGACAAGCTCCGCAACCGTACCGGACATGCGGACCTTGCCTTCGTACATAATGTAGGCACGATCCACGATGTCGAGCGTCTGCTCGACGTTGTGGTCGGTGATGATCACGCCGATTCCGCGGTGCCGCAGGTCGGCGACGATCTGCTGAATGTCATGCACAGCGATCGGGTCGACGCCGGCAAACGGCTCGTCGAGTAGC
>DASWQD010000241.1:0-1800 GCA_036398255.1 Gemmatimonadaceae bacterium
TTGATCTCGATGTATCCGCTCGGATACTGCACTGGAGCCGAGATCAGCAGCAGGAATTCGAAAGTGTTCACGGTGGGCGAGATGATGATCGTCCACCCCTTCACTGCTGAAACCTGATTCTGGGCGAGAACCTGGTCGTACTGGTAGTACGACTGGCCTGCCGCGGTGAAGGTCCCGAAGCCGTCGGGCAGCACGGCGCAGACGCCAGAGCCTCCAGTCACCGTCGGACCGGAAGCGAAGAACGCGCGAATTCCCGTGGGGGCGAGCGTCGTTCCATCAGTGGTGCCGATGGGCTGCTGGAGAAGATTCTGGAGTGTCACGTTGAAGGTGAACCTGCCTGTCACCGAGTTGTAGGCGACGTTCGACGACGTGACCTTCACGAACATGTTCTGCCCGCCGTAGATGATGTCACTGACGGGCCCGTCCCGATCCGGTCGGGGTATCTGCGGCGGTGAGCAGGTGACAGTCAGGTCTGACTTGCTCGCTACGCATGTCACCAGCACCACCTGCATTGCCGGATCGCGAACCGGCGTTGCGGCAGCCTCATCCGCCGGGCGTGTCGGTGCCTCCTCGGTGCACGCCGCGGCAAGGGCGAGGAGGAGGAGTGTTGCGGCTTTCTTCATGTGATGCATACGCCTCTCTTCGTGTGAATGGCGTGCGTTCGGCTTACGGAACCACTGTTGAGCCGCCGCCTCCAGTGCCGCCTCCCCCTGGAATTCCTCCACTCTGAAGCGTGAGCTGATTCAGGCGGGGAAGCTCAGTGACTCGAGGCTCGATCCATTTCTTTTTGTTCTTGCTGGGGGACATTTCGGGGCCGGGTCGGTGGGCCTCATCTGGAGATCCTGCGTCTGGCGCAGTCCGCTTCATTCGATTTCTCCTTGCTCCAACTCGCATTGCCGGCTCGCCGGCTGTTTCACATTCGAGCCGTCACTCAGACATCAGTGCGCTGAGATTCGCCATCATACCTGGGAACATTTGCGCGACAATATGAAAGTGAATCGTTAAGAATTTCTTTACACAAACGTCGCTATTTCTGCTTCGCGCGAAACTTTTTTCACGGACCAAGGACTCTCTGGAAACTGCTCGAGCCACGTGAGCTTTCCGAGTGACCGCGCGCAGCGGAGGCAGGGAAAGGCATCGATAGTGGTCTCGCTGCCGCACGCTCCGCGAGCCGACTGACGCTTCAGCTCGTCCATGGCGCTGAGGTATTCGCCGTACACATCGCGTAACGAGGCAATGGTCAGGTCACCGGTCACGTCGCGAGTGTTGAACCCGTAGTCGGACAGCTGGCAGCAGAGCGACACTCGCGCGTCGGGATCGATGTAGATGCGCTTGAGCTGCATCGTGTCGCACGCAACCTCTTCGCCCGCGAACGGCGCTCCGTAATCGAGCAGGACTGCAGTCCTCCGATTTTCCTCCCTGCTCAGTGCCAAGACTTCGTCGCGCACACGGGACCATTCCTCCGGTGGCAGATCGCTGTCGCGGTCCGCGCTGCCCGGGACAGGCTGCGGCAGGATGTAGCTGATCCAGTTGCACCCCAGCTCTTCGGCGAGATCGGCGGCTGCGCGGATCTCGTACCTGTCGCGCTTGTCGATCACGATGGACAATCCTGTCGGAACCTGGCGGCTGGTGAGCAGGGCGACTGCCAGCTGCACTCTCCTGAAGCTTCCTCGCCCCCTCTCTGCGTCATGGATCGCTTCGCTTGCGCCCGAGAGGCTGACACGAACCGCCGCCGGCGGATGTCTGTCGATCGACGGCATGATGCGGCGCATGTGCCATCCGTTCGTGACGAGCTTCCAC
>DASWQD010000242.1:0-8379 GCA_036398255.1 Gemmatimonadaceae bacterium
CCCGAAAACCTCGTCGAGCACCAGCAGCGAGAACGATTGCCCCGACCGCTCGGCGATCATCTGCGAGACGGCGAGCCGCAGCACGAGATTCGCGAGATCTTCTTCGCCGCCAGAGAGGACCGGCTTGTTGATGCCGTCCTCGAGCACGGCGATGTTGTATTTCTCGTCGAGCTCGAGCTCCGCTGTGCGCGAGTCGACCAGCTCCCGAAGGAACGTCGACGCGAGCTCCGAGAGCTCGGGCCGCAGCTGCGCATTCAGCTGGGCGCGCATGTCGTTGAATGCCCGGTCGAGCTCCTCGTGAAGACGGCGTTCGCCTTCCCGCTCGGCAACGGTCGCCTGAAGCACGCGCGATTCTTCGCTCGACGCTATCGCCTTCTCCAGCGCTTCGCGCGCATTCCTCAGGTTTCCGCCCGCCGTGATTGCGTCGAGCTCGGCCGCACGGGCATCGGAGAAGCAGCGCTCGTGGTCCGACTTGAGCTTGTCGTAGTCGGCCGTGGCAAAAGACATCTGCCGGTGACGCACACGAAGAGTACCCAGTGTCGATTCCGTTGCCGCGATCGCGCTCGCGTACTCGCGCTGCTGGTCGAGCAATGCCGGCTCCCTCTCGAGCAGGGCACCAAGCCGTGCTGCGCGCTCGCTGAGCGGAGCGAGCTTCGCTATCTCCGACTTCACGAAGTCATACCGCGTTGCATCGAAGCCGCGTGCGATGACCGCGATGTCGCGGCGCATCTGCTCGAGGCGCCGCTCCTTCGTCGCGAGATCTCGAGTCAACCCTGTCAGCTCCTGCACCGCGAGCTGCACTCGCGCGAGCTTTCGCTCCAGTGCGCCGGTTTCGGCGGTGAGTGCACGCCGACGCTCATCGAGCTCCTTCACATTCGCGGGCATTTCGGACAACTGCTCGAACCGGCTCTTGTAGTACGCTCCGTCAACGCGGAGCGTCTCGATCGTTTCAGTGAGATGCTCGACGACAGTCTGGAGATTCTCCCCGAGCTTCCTGCTGCACGTCGGGCACGCTCCGTCCGCGCCGAGGCTTGTCACACGCTCGCGCTGTTCCTGGACTTCTATGTACTGGCGACGCAGATCACGCAGCTTCGTATCGGCGTCCTGGCGGTCGCGAACCCATTCCGTTCGCCGCGCCTCGAGGTCGCCCTGCGCGTCCTCGAGCTCGCCGCGTTTTTTCTCAAGCTCGAGAGTGACCTCCTCTTCCTGCGCGGGAGCTTTCTCGATGACGGTGTGCCGCGCGCGGAGCCGGTCGATCTCCTCGCGCAGCGCCTGCTCGGCCTCGACGAGGGTTTTCCGCCGGCCTTCCTCGCGATACATCTCGTCGAGAATCGCGAGCTCGTCACGCAGCTCGCCGAGCGGCTCGAGAGAGCGCTGCAGCCTCGAGAGCTCGGTGCGCGACTCGTTGATCGTGGAAACTTCGGCGGCAACGCGCTCGAGCTCGCGGCGCAGCGACGTCTCTTCCCGCTCATGCGCCGTGATCTCCGACGCAATTGCGAGCGACTTGTCGCGATTCTGCTGCGCGAGCTCCCAGCGCGGTGCGAGCGCCTTGAGATTTCCGTTCGCAATTGTGTGGCGATGCTCCGCGCTCTGAGCAGCGGACGTTGCCTGAGCGACACGCTCCCTCGCTTCCAGCATCGCACGCTCGACAGCATCGGGGTCGGGCATTCCCGCCCGAAGGCCGGTGATTTCCGCGCTGAGTGTGCGCCGGCGATCACCGATCATGTCCTGCGCGAGTCGCAGCTTTTCGTACCCGAGAACCTTGGAGAGAAACCGTGCGCGCTCCGACGCTCCCATCGCCGCCATGAGCGCGAGCTCCTTCTGGCCGGTGAAATACGTCCGGAAGAATTCGTCACGAGACATTCCCAGCAGTCGCTGGAGCCGCTCGGTCACGGCAGAGGAGGAATTCGCAATCGGCGCCTCCTCGCCGTCGAGATAGAGCTCGGCGGCGGTCCTTCCACGCACGACGCGATAGCGATGCCGGCCCAGCTCGAACTCGAGCTCGACTTTCATCGACTGCCTGCCGGTTGCGGCGATGGAAAGCATCTGCTCGCGCGTCGAGCGTCCCCACGCGTAGAGAGCGAACGCTATCGCCTCGAGAATCGTCGTCTTCCCTGCACCGTTTGGCCCGATGATTCCCGTGATGCCGGACTCGAAATGAATCTCGGTGGCGGCATGCTGCCGGAAGTTCGTGAGCCTGAGCGCGAGGAGCTTCAACTCTCGTCTCCCGTGAGCGCGGGGGCGAGGCGCTCTGCTTCATCGAGGTAGCGGAGTCCGAGGTCGACGAGTGCCTTGCGATCGATTCCCGGCGTCACCGATCGCGACTCGAGCATCGAGCGCACGGTCTCGGTCAGTGAGGCGCGCCGGCCTGGAGCTCCGCTTCCGGTCTCGATTCGCGGCGGAATCGGTCTCCTCGCATCGAGCAGGAAATTCAGCGCGCGGCGCTTGAACTCGCGAATCTTCCGGTGATCGAGGTCGCGCAGAACGTGTCGCGGCACGTCGCGGACGATCAGCCGAACTATCCTTTCGTCGATTCCCCCTTCACACGCATCGACCGCGGCAGCGATCGCTTCGCTCAGCTGTGACGGAGTGAGGCCTTCGCCTTCGATCTCCGGCATGTCCACGACGCGGCGCGCAAGCGGGATGTGATGAAAGCGATGCTCTCCTGTGACGAGGTCGTGCTCGATGAATCCCTTGCCCGGCACACGCTTGATCCGCTCCTCGTCGATCTCGCCCCAGACGTTCGTGCTCGAGTACTCGATTGCACCGGAATACCACGCGTTCGGCGCAACCTGGTGATAGACGTGATAGTGGCCGAGCGCGACGTAGTCCCACCGATGCGCGCCAAGCTCCCTGATCGACACCTCGGGAATCGAGCGCTCGGCCAGAGATCCGAAGCGGTTGATGACGCCCTCGATCTCCTCGTGGAGCAACAGCACGTTGTACTTCGACGACGGATCGGGATCGAAGCGAGGCGGCTGGATCCCGTGCGGGGCTGCGAAGATGTGGAGGTCCTTCTCGGCGAATCGCAGACTCTTGGGCTCCGACTCGACGACCGTGATGCCGAGCTCGCGGAAAAGGCGCAGGATGCAGACAGTATCAGCGGTTCGCGGAGTGTCGTGATTGCCGGCGATCATGACGATGATCGCATCGGGGAGCGCCTGCACCAGGCGGTCGAACTGCACGTACGCCTGAAGTATCGCCGTATTCGTGGGACGCACGGTGTGGAATACGTCGCCGGCGATGAGTACAAGGTCGGGCTTCAGGTCGATGATCGAGTCGATCGTCTGTCGAAACGCAACTGCAACGTCCGCCTCGCGCTGATTCAACCCGGCAGCAGTCAGCCGCTGGTATTGCCTGAAGCCAAGGTGGAGATCGGCGAGGTGAACGATTTTCACCGGGCGGTTCCCGCCTTGAGGAGCTGTGTCACGTGCGTGCGCACGCGCATCGGCTCCGCGCTCGCCGACGGCCGGAACACCGACGTGACGTCGATCTCAGCGCGGGTCTCGGTGATCCACGCGACGCGGCGGTCGAGCTGCATCTGGCCGGTCATCCATCCATCGAGCTCGGAGGTGCTGCCGTCGCGGTGATCGTGAGAGAGTGTGCCGCGCATGGAGATGTACGCAATGTCGCCGTTTTTTCCGAGTGAGTCGAGCTGAAAGGTCGCGCGCACGAGACCCATCGCTCCGGCCTCTCCTGCGATCGGGATTCTCATCTCACGCTTCCACTTTTCACCGACGGACACGGACTGCCTGGAAAGGGTGGCGGGCATCTGTCCGAAAATTGCGCGAAGCTCGTCGCTCGCGTCAGAATCGATCACTTCGGCGCCGCCATCGCGAGTGACGCGCAGCTGTGTCGATCCGTCGCGCCCGGTGACGCGCTTCGGCGAGCCCGGCTTTCCACCGCGTGAAACCGCCATGCGCACGGAATCGGTCACCGCCAGTATCATCGCTCCGTCGCGAGCGACGCCCTGAACGATCGCGCGACTGAACACCTCGGTGATCGTAGTCATCTGGCGCGGCGGTCCGGCGCATGCCTGCTTTCGACTCGGCGTCGAACAATCGGCAGGAGTCGCAGTCAACTCGACTTTCTGGTGCAGCTTGACCGCGATGGTGTCGCCGGCGTGCGGCTTTATCTGGAGCAAAACTGGCTGCGCTCCGGAGATAGATGCCGATGTTACTGTGAGTGCGGCCCCGCAGATCAGTCCGAGCCGCTCAAGATTCATACGGATCGCCTACAGGCAGTGGACGAAGCGGGGAGACTCGCCTCTCCGGCGTCGCCTTTTCGACGGGCACGATCTTCCTGAGACGAGACTCGAAGAACTGACGCGCATTGGACGGCCGCTCCCGCATCGTCGCGTTCCGCGCCTCGATCAGGTCCTCCTCGTCGTACTGCCACGCGATGTCCTTGACCCACGCCAGCGTGACCTGCGGATCGATCGTGCGAAGCGACCGATAAAGTGCAGCCTCGATGCCGATGTCCGCGGCCTGCGGAAATTGCTCCGCGCCCTCCCGCCCCGAGAGCACCGACGGCCGGGGAAAGCGCACGAAGATCGGCTGCGTAAAATGCGGATGCCTGACCATCAGCTGCCCTTTCTCGAGTGTCGCGAGCTTTGTGCGCGTTGCCGGACTCAACACCGCATAGCCGGGCGTCGCGAGCTCGTCGCCATCCATTCGGCCGTAGAGCGCGGTGCCCGAGTTTCCGACCACGCGCCGGTGAACCTGAGATCGGAACTGCTGCGCACTGAAGAGGACCAGACCCAGATACCTTCCCCGCTCGGAAATATCGAGCAGCATCTTGCGGACGTAAGTGTCCTGCGCGTCGTTCGGCGCATACTTGTTGAGTTCGTCAACGAAGACGATGAGGTGCTTGACCCCCAGGTCGCGCCGCTCCAGGTGCTCACGGAGACGCGAGACGATGCGCGCGAAGATGAGGTCCTGAGCATCTTCCTCGAGTGACGCGACATCCACTACATACACCGCGCGGTCCTCGAAGCTCCCGAATGGAAGATCGCTGACGTGACCGCTGTCGGTGACGAGGCCGGCGCAGCGCGTCGAGATGTTCGACAGGCGATTCCGAACCTTCCTGATCGTGGCGATGTGATGCGTTCGCCACGAATCAGTGTTCATCTTCTCCATCCCGGAGAGCAGATCGCGGAACCAGGCCTCGAGATCGGCAAACGATTCGACGGTGTGATCCCTGGAGAGCGGCCCTTCCCGCTCCATCCTCCGGTTCACGACGCGCTCACCGATGAAATCGATCAGCGCATCGGCCTTCGCGTCGAGATCGTCCTTGTTCAGGAGGACTTCAGCATACTGCAGAACCTCGCGAA
This sequence comes from Gemmatimonadaceae bacterium, assembly GCA_036398255.1. Taxonomy (GTDB): domain Bacteria; phylum Gemmatimonadota; class Gemmatimonadetes; order Gemmatimonadales; family Gemmatimonadaceae; genus UBA4720. Next base: position 5,333 of record DASWQD010000242.1, read on the forward strand.
GTCCCCATGTCAGAGGAGTGACGTTGTGAAGCAGCGCCTCGTTCGAGCGCAGCGTATTGAGCGTGAACCCCTTGGATGTATACGGCGCGAAATACTGAACCTTTTTGAACGGTGCGGGCTCGACCTTCATCTTTTCGTAGAGCGCGCGATCCGATTCCTCGAGCCGGGAAGCAGGCTGGTCCAGATAGCAGAGATCCGGTCCCTTCACGTTGAAGCAGACCGCCGCGATCGAGCCCTTGCTCTCGGGGAAATGCGTGAATACCGAGGAAAGAAGCCATTCCACCGCGCTCGTCTTGGTGGCAAGTCCAGACATACCCGAGATGTTGAGGTGCGCAGCCTCGGGGCCGAGGAGGAAATCCGCGTCGAGCCAGATCACCGAGTCGGTCGCGCCCGCACGGTAGACGCCGATCGGAATTCCGGTGTGCGCGCCATCCTTGAGGTACGCGTCCATTCGGAGCGCAGTCGCCACGTCTTCCTCACCGGCGAGAAAGACTTCGCCCATCGGCACCGGCTGCAGCGGCTCCTCGGGAATCTGGCGCAGCACGGCAGCGGTGTAGAGCCGGATCTCGGAGCGCTCAGTGACCGCGAAACCGGCATTCGATGGCGATCCGTCGTGGCCAAGCACATCGTGCATCGGGGACTGAAGGTCCGTGTAGCTGAACCCCTCGACGACTATTCCATAGATGTGCGGAATCTGCCCGTCGATCGGATGCGAGCCGTCGACGCGAACGATGGTGCCGATTCCAACGGGACAATCGAGCGACGTCCAGAAATGAAATTCGTGCGGAGTGTTGGGCTTCCGCTCGGTTGCGACCACACGACCAAGTGGAGCCGTCACGATATCGCTCTCAGAAATTCTTCGGTGTCACGAATTCCGTATGCCATCTTGTCCCATCTTCCATCGGGAAGCGCGAGAGGTGATCCCTCGGCCATTATCCACCGGGAAATTTCGTCCGCGCGTTGAGACATGTCGCCCGAGACCGCCGCTTCCACGCGCACAAGCCCGAACAGCGCATCTCTCCCCGCCGGCGGCCTGAGCCTCACATACCAGCTTGCAACCGGATACCTCGATCGTGGCGCGACACGAAAGATGGAGGACCGTTCTCCCGCACGAAGCGCGACTACTGTCCTGAATGCGTCGCCATCAGCGTACAGACGCCGGTGACTCTTCACGACACCAACCGCGCGATGCGATGTCGAGACACGCTGGCTCGCCGTGATGCTTCCGTCGACGAACAGCACTCCATCCTCCTTCGCACACCATTCCTCGGCGAGGTGAATCTCGACCGATTCACGATCCTGCTGAACTCGCTGGATTGCGGCTTCCATCAGAGCCGCTGGATGACGTGAAGGAATGTTGCCTGCACTGTCTGCCTTCGCAGTATCGGTCACCTGCGGATGCGATCTCAGGTCATCGCGCATTCCGTCGACGTAGCGAAACGGGATGTAATAACCGCGACGCACGACCGGAGCGCTGCCGGACCAGGTCACGAGCCGGCGATTGACCCGCGAACGGATCACCGCCGAAACCGTCGCCCAGACGATTGGAATTCCGAAAACCTGATTCACCACGCGCACGTCCTGCGTTCCGTCGAGAAAGGCGGTGAATCCGCTTGCCCCGCGGGAGCGCGGATCCGCGACGTGGATCGCCCGGAACGTTTCGCCTTCGATCAGCTCCGGCGGAAGAAGAACGGGAACGTCTTCACCGTGGCTGAACCTGTCCAGCTCAGGTGATTGCGCTTCGACCGGCGTGCAGTCAGGAAGCGCGTCGAGAATGAACCTTGTCGCTTCATGCGGCGATGCCGGCCATTGATTCGTGTGCCTGTCGTGGCTCTGGCTCACTCCAGTCCGATGTCCCACGCCTGCTCCAGATCCTTCTTCGAATACGCCCTGAAGGCCGTCAGCGTCTGGGTGCTGCGCAGCCCGGGGACAGTGGTGATATGCTCGGTGACGACCGAGGCGACGCCTTCGTAGTCAGTCACTTCGACAATCGCGACCAGATCCCATTCACCCGATACGGAATACACCTGGGAAACACCCTCGATTCCGGCGAGCTTCGTCGCACACTGCGGAATCGATCGAGGCTCGGCTTTGATGAGAACGATGGCGGTGATCATCGGGTCGACAGGAGTGTTTGTTGAGCGGGTATCACGCGGGCGATGCCGTCCGGATTCTGCTATGTTTCGTTCGACGGCGGGGCCAAAGGGCCAGACGGATTATAACAGTATCGGCGTGGCGGAAGCTGCGCCAATGTCGCATTCAGGAGCACCAAAGGTGGAAACCGAAGAGAGAGACGAACGCGGCTCGGGTCGCAGCCAGAATGTCGTGCACACCCTGCCCCGGTCGATGGCTTCGGTACCCCAGTTCCTCACGGGACCGCTCGAGCGGGTGAACCCATCGGAGGGCGACACCCAGGTGCTCGTTGTCACCGCAGACGCGGAAACGGCGGTAGCACTCGCAGAAGCCGTGCTTCGCATGACGGGACCCGCCGGAATCGAGCTGGTTCCGGTCACAACGGCTCGACGCGCGCGTCGCCTCATGGCCGACCGCCCCGTTCTCGCAACCGCCGGATCCGCGCGGGACATCCGCGACCTCGTACAGGGGAGCCAGCTGAAGCTTCAGTCGGTGAAATCCGTTGTCCTTGCCTGGGCCGACGAGATTCTCTCGAGTGGCGAGGAAGACGTCGCTGCGCTCGAGGCCGTCATGAACGAGCTTCCGAAAGACGCGGCGCGAATCGTGGTGACGAGCCGAAGCGAAGGACGAGTGAACGCTTTCGCCGAGCGCTACTTGCGAAGGGCGCGACGCGAGGCAGAGCCCGAGCTCGAAGAGGGCGCCGAGCCGATCGCCGTCCAGTACGTGACCGTCTCCAGCTCGTCCCGCACCACCGCGCTGCGAAGACTTCTCGACGATCTCGATCCGCCATCGGCAGCCATCATCGTCGGCGAGGACGAATCCGAGCGTGAAGTGACCGCATTGCTTCGCATGCTCGGCTATCACGAAGGCTCGGCCGCGGTCAAGGTCAGCCGGGGCGATATCGAGCCCTCTAC
>DASWQD010000243.1:0-9843 GCA_036398255.1 Gemmatimonadaceae bacterium
TGAAGCATTCGCCGTGTTTTCCACGCCGAACGAGAATGAATTTGCGCCGAAGCCACCGCTCAGATCCCAGTTCCATCCGCGGAATGCACCTCGTCCGCCGATGGTCGCCGAAGCATCGTTGATATCGCTCGAAATCTGCGGGAGGAATCCGTTAGGATAGATCGCTCTTACCGTACGGTCATCCAGGGATCTTCTGAAAAATCCCGCCGCAAGTCCTTCTCTGAAGCTGACCCCGCCAAAGCCGTAGAGTCTCGGACCCGATTCAAGCGGAATCTCGGCACTTAAAGACGCGAGGAAGTCGCGCGATTCGGAGTCACCTGCCCAGCTCTGGCTCAAGCTTTCGTCATAGACATCTGTAGTTGGCGGACGAGTTGTGCAACGGGTATCGCCGGCGATGCACTGGTTCGTTATGTCGACTCTCGTGCGATTCGTACGCTCCCTGTCGCGGAATTCTCCGGCAACATGCACGAACCCGTCACGCATGAACGTGCGACCGATGTTCGCGCCTACCTGTGTCACTCGTCCGTCGTCGTATTTTCCCGTGCCGCCGAGCCCCTCGAATTCGGAGAAGGTGCGCCCGACGCTGGCGGTCAATGACGTTTCGGCGCCGGATTTCAGGATGATGTTGATGACGCCGGCGATGGCATCCGAGCCATACTGAGCCGCGGCGCCATCGCGCAGTATCTCGATCCGCTCGATCGCATTGGCCGGAATCGCGTTCAGGTCCACGCTCGTCGAGCCGCGGCCGACTGACTGATTGACGTGCACGAGCGCGGTCGTGTGACGCCGCTTCCCGTTCACAAGCACGAGTGTCTGGTCAGGTCCCAGGCCGCGCAGCGTAGCCGGGCGAATGTGATCGGTTCCGTCATTGACCGAAGGGCGTGGGAAGTTGATCGACGGCGCCAGCATCTGTATCACCTGCATCGTTTCAGTCCGGCCTGTCGCCGCAATCTCGGCGCTGGAGAGCACGTCGATCGGCACTGGAGCCTCGAGAACCGTCCGGTCAGTGGCGCGCGTTCCCGTGACTACGATCTGATCGAGTCCGATTGGTGCAGCAATCAGCGAAAAATCCTGACTTGCCGCGGCGCCTGCGCTCACGGTAACCGTGTGCGTGGTTGGCGCATAGCCGATCTTGGTCGCTCTCAGCGTGTGAGTTCCGGCGGTCAGCCCAATCGAATACGAGCCGTCGTCCCTCGTCACTGTGCTTCGCATCGATCCGACAACGGATATCTGCGCTCCGCCGACAGCGGCAGAGTTCTTGGCGTCGGTAACCCGACCCGTAACTGTTCCGACTTGCGCATTGGCGGTGGTCGTCACGACGAGTGTGGAAACCGCAATCGCGCAAATCCGGATCATGAGGCGGGCGACGATATTCCGGTGAGGAAGCATCATGGTGATCGTTCCTTGTTCGAGGGAGCGTCTGTGTCGGGCTTGTGGCCAATATCGGCTAGTACTGACTAACCGTCAAACATCTTCTTCATATGGATTCGACATGAGCATGGAAGCAGCGGCGCCTAAATAACTAGAAACTAAGTTATAAGATATGCCGTAGGGACCGGAAACTACACCCGAGGCTCTCATGCCGTTTTCCACTGCACTGCTCATTTTCCCACTGGTGTTCGCCTCCCCGGACCCTCGAGGGTCCGCAGCCGCCGATACAATGCCGACCAGCGTCCGCTGGAATCGGCTCGTCCCGAAATTCGTCGGTGAAGCCGCCGCAAGAAAGGCGCGGCCGCCGATGCTCTTCCGTGTATACCCGCTCCTCAGTGTCGCCCAGTACGCCGCGGTCAAGTCGGCGCGGGGCAATCGCAGCCTTTCCACTAAAGCGGTCGTCGCCAGTGCCTCGGCAGCAATTCTCACGGAGCTGTTCACCGATTCCGCAGTGCGTGCTTCGATTGCGCGAGAGCTGGCCCGGGATATCGGACCGACACAAAGCGGATCGAGCGCAGCGAAGCGCCTCGGCGAAAGAATCGCTCGCCAGATAATCACATCGGCGCCGACCATCAACCTCGTTGCGCCCTGGAGCGGGACTATCCCCACAGGTCCGGGCATGTGGTACAGCGCGCCCGGTGTTCCTCCAATCGGAGTGACAATCGCACAGTCACGCGGATGGTTCCTCGACTCGGTCTCTCAATTCCGGCCGGCTCCACCTCCGGTGTTTGGCTCGCCTGAATTTCAGGCATCACTCGAGGAAGTCAGGCGAGTGACCCGAGAGCGCACCCGCGAACAGACTAGCATCGCTCGCCGATGGAACGAGTCGGATCCAATGGCTGTCTGGAATGACACCGCATCGGCTGCAATCCGCCGCCACCGCATGTCGGACGCCGATGCTGCGCGAGTACTCGCCGTGCTCAACGTCGCCGCGATGGACGCAATCATCTCCTGCTTCGAGGCCAAGTATCACTACTGGACGATCCGGCCTTCGCAGACTGACACGACGCTCGTGCTCGCCGACAGTGTCAGTCTTCCGAACTTTCCGTCCTATCCGTCAGGCCATGCCTGCAGCGCGGGGGCGTTCGACGCGGTACTCGGACATTTCTTTCCGCAGGACCGGGCGCAATTCACACGGATAGCCGAAGAGCAGGCGATGTCCCGCCTGTACGGTGGAGTTCATTACCGGTTCGACAACGACAAGGGCCTGGAGCTCGGAAGAGTGGTGGCCCGGTATGCAGTCGATCGTGAGCGAAATGGAGCGCTCAGGAAGTGGATTGACGCAATCGGCTCGCGGAAGCCCTGAACTAGTGACGGGCGGGAAAGGAATTCGTAATATCTGCGCATGACTTTTCCGCCCCTTCCCTGCCATCCCTGTCCCTACAACGCATCGTGTTGCGCGTACGGCACGACGTTGTCGGAATCGGAGGCGGCCACCATCGAGGCCCATCATGGGCCCGGCAAGGTTTATCGAACGCGATGGGGTGAGTGGAGGACACGCGTCCGCAACAGGAGATGCATCTTTTTCGATAACGGATGCACGATTCACGACGCGCCATACTATCCCACGCTTTGCCGCGGCTTTCCGTGGATCGACGCCGAGACTGGCGAGCGATACGAGTATGATCTGACTATTTGCGGGGAGTTCGTGCAGAAACCGGATCTGATCGGGTTGCAGCGATCGATTCCGCTTCCAGTCATAGCCCTCGAATGATCAGAGATCTTTCTCGAGCACCTCCAGCTCGAGATGATCCACTCGCGGTATCCCATGCGTCGCATCAGATATGAACGGCTTCATCCGACCGGTGCGACGATATCCGCGGCGCTCGTAATATGCGATGAGCGTGTCGCGGACTGAGATTACGGTCATCGTCATCCGCGTCGAGCCCCACTCCTCACGAGCCCGCACTTCCGCCGCCTCCATCAAGCGGCGTCCTACTCCACCGCCCTGGAGATTCGGCTTCACTACCAGCATTCCCAGGTAGCTCGAATCGTCCTGCTTCTGGATGTGAACCGAGCCGATTATCTCGTCCTCCTCGGCACACAACAGAAGCATGGAGTCCGGATGCGTGATGAGACCCTTTATCTCGTCTTCATCAGTTCGCGTTCCATCCAGAAGGTCAGCCTCGGTCGTCCAGCCTACCCTGCTCGAGTCGCCGCGGTAACAGCTGTTGACGAGCAGAACGATCTCGGCAACATCATCGATCGTCGCACGACGAAACCGGGGACCTTCCATGCGGTGAATATACGATTCCCGGATTCAGCATAAATCCAGTTTGCTCCGGCCGGCGTAGACAACACATCCGCTCACGCGTGATAGCTGTCTACCCCTATCGTCTGGAGCAGCAACATGAAGAAATGGTCCCCACCCAGAGTGCTCGTCCGCGCACTCGCAGCCGTCGCCGTACTGGCCGGCTCCGGTCTAGCCATCAAGGCAGTAGTCGCATCCGACCACCAGGACACACCGCTCGTAGAGCTCGCACCGCGCTTCGACGTAAACGACGTCTACGCCTTCCCCGCACCCGGGAGCCCATCGAGAACAGTCCTCGTACTCGGCACGAGCTCACCGGTGACGCCGGCGCAGACGCCAAGCTTCACTTTCGGCACGAAAGACCAGGAGCTCTACCAGATCAAAATCGACAACACCGGCGACGCACGCGAAGACCTCGTCTTCCAGATCACGTTCACCGGAAAGGCCGGCAAGCAGAAAGTCACTCTTCGCGGCCCGGCAGCACCGAGCTCCGTCGGCACGTTGAACACACTTGTCGGCGGAAAGCAGATCAAGGGATACACCAACACCGTCATCGAATCGAACGGCATCAAGCTCTTCGCCGGCCCGCGCGACGATCCCTTCTTCATCGACCTGGAAGCGTTCTTCCGGATCCTTCCTGACCGCCGCCCCGAAACCGGCCCGCTCTCCACCATCACACAGGGCCCGCTGACGTTCCGCCCCGCCGGCACCGCAGTGGATTTCCTGCGCGGCATCAACGACATGGCAATCGTCATCGAAGTCCCGACATCGATGATCGCAAACTCCGCGACGAACGGCCGCTTCGGCGTGTGGGGCACCACCAGCCGCGCCCGCAACTAGTCCTCACTTCATTCAACCAAGCGTCAGGAGCAATTACACATGTTGAAGCTCAAATACCTGTCTCTCGCATTCGGCGCGGTGTTCGCACTCGCCGCCTGCAATGACAGCCCCGACAAGGACATCACCGGAACCAGCTACAGCCAGCTGACCGATGATAGCGAAGAAGCCGACGACAACATCGTCTACGAGCAGGTCGAGTTCCTCGGCAACCCGCTCGTGAGCGAAGTCACCATCGTCAAGGCGAATCACGACGCCTACAACCGCATGCAGCCGTACGCGACCGCGACATTCGGCCCGCAGAGTCTGGCATTCATCAACGCGTTCCGCGGCAGCCAGCCGGTTGTCGCCAACACACTCGGCGCAGTGCTCTACCCCGACATGCTCATCGTCGAGTCATCTCGTAGTCCTGCAACCGCAGGCTGGCTCTCGTGGGCCCTCGCGAATGGATGGGGCGGCCGCAACCTCGCAGACGACGTCGTAGACGCCGGACTCTCGGCGATCTTCGGCAAGATCATCACCGCCGACGGCGCATACTGCGACAACTTCACGCTGCCGCTCTGCACCGACAACGTCTCGACGAACGACAAGGCGTTCGGCTCGACGTTCCCGTACCTCGCTTCTCCGACACTCTGATTTCGAAAATGTCCCGGCGCCTGCTCAAGTTTGCCCTGGCGAGTGCAGCGCTGATGCTCGGCGCTGCGGCGGCGAAACATTTCCGCCGCGACACAGTGATCGCAACTCCTCTGATTGCAATGCCGGCAACGCCGTACGATGAATCGACAGTACGCGACCGGGACATCGAATTCTACAGCCGGCGCCTCGCTGAGGACCCTGCGAGCGCCGCCGATCGTGTGACATTGGCGAAGCTCTTCTTCACACGGTCGCGCATTACCGGCTCGGAGGCTGATCTCACGCGTGCTGAGGAGCTGGCGCGTGAGTCGATCGCGGAGCGGGCGCAGCGCAACTACCAGGCTTTCGAGCTGCTCGCGAGCATTCTCATGGCTCGCCATGAATTCAGGGAAGCGCGCAAGATTGCCGCTCAGGTTGATTCCATCGACCCGGGGAGCCACTCACATCTCGCACTGCTCGGCGAAATAGAGCTCGAGCTCGGCGACTACGATGCGGCTGCAAGACATTTCGGCGCGATTCAATACGACGGCAGGAACTTTACGACAGGTGCGAGGCTCGCCCGCTGGTACGAGCTTACGGGTCGGCTCGGAAAGGCTCGGACATTCCTGAAGCAATCCATATTGAAAGTCGATCACCGGGACGATCTGCCGCGCGAGCAGGTCGCATGGTTTCACTACCGGCTTGGCGATCTCGAGCTGCGAGCGGGCAACACCGGGGCCGCGGATTCCGCATTCAATCGCGGCCTGACAAGAAATCCGGGGGATCCGCGCGCACTCGGTGGACTTGCTCGGTCGGCGTTTGCCCGCGGTGACTGGCAACGCGCTATCGAATTCGGCGAGCGGGCGACGGCCGCGCAGCTCGATCCGGGAACTCTCGGAATCGTCAGTGCTTCATACTATAGAATAGGCAATAGTGAACAGGCTGCGAGCTATGCGAAGGCGATGTCAGCCAGCGCGCTCGAGCAGCCTGGTCCAATCCATCGCGCGTGGGGATTGTTCCTGCTCGATCACGGAAGTGCCACCGATCGCGCTCGCGTTCTCGAGCTCGCACGCCGGGAGCTCGAGGATCGCAAGGATGTCTACGGACACGACCTGCTTGCCTGGGCACTGTACCGAAATGGTCAGCTCGCTGAGGCGAGAGCGGAAATGAAGATCGCGCTGTCACAACGTACAGAGGATGTAATGCTCGCCGGGCACGCGCGGGCAATCGGAGTGAACTGACTCGAGTCTCTTACGACCAGAAGCCTGTTGCAGCTTCGATTCGCCCGTCTGCGTCGAGAACAAAGAACGTCGATCCGGACCCAATTGGCTTGCCATTAGCGCTCGCGTTCCAGTTGCAGTACGCGCGACCTTGGCATTGCCTGACATCACCCTGCCTCTCGAGGCGAACGCCGGGCATGAAGCGCTGCGCAGCAGTGACGTGCGCGAGAACGTCGTCGATCCCGTCGAGCGTGCTGTACTTGTCGCGGAACTGAACAGCCGGTGTCGCGATGCGCCTGAAGGTCTTCTCGCGCTCGCCCGCATCGGGATTCGCCCACGACTCATTCCATGCGTCGACGAATTCTGCGACGCCGACGTTCACTTCATCGCTTACGATGTTGCTGAAGAGCGAGAGCTGATAGCGCCATCCCTGGATGTGATCGTCGCGCACCGCGGCATCACTGAACTCATGCACGAGCGTGAGCTTCGTGGCCGAGCCCTGTTCCGCCAGACTGATAGTCACGCGTGATGAGCCCGGTGGGATTGGCGAGCCGCTGGTAAATCCGTAGGTGAAGGAGATTCGCTCAGGTTCCGAGACTTCGAGTACCTCCCCGGTGACCTCGATGGCACCCGGATAGAGGATGCGGACTTTTCCGCCGGGACGCGGGTCCACAGTGGATCCCTTGCCCCACCACTTCTCCCAGCGGGGAGTGTCGGTAAAAAAGCGGAATACTGTTTCGCGCTTCGCGAGAATCGTGAGCGTGCGCTCGAGAGTGTGCTCCAGTGTCATGGCTTCTTTCTCCGTCGCTGACGGGAATTGGTTGTACGGCGCCCGGGCCGCGGCCCGCGGCGTCCCTCCTCCAGCTCGGCCGCAAGCTTGAGGCGCCACAGCGCGCTGCTCCACATGCGCTCGAGTATCTGGCCGAGCTCCCCGGCTGTTTCCTTCCGGGCCCGGTAGTACCGGTTGCGGCTTTCGGCGCGCACCTCGACTAATCCGGCCTCGGCAAGCTGCCGCAGCTGAAGCGAGATCGCCCCGAACGTCACATCGGGCATGGCCCGATGTATGTCGCCGGCCGCGAGCTCCCTGTCCCACACGAGGCGGAGTATCTCACTTCTGCGCGGTGACGCAAGAACTGCCATTACGCCCGGATCGATCATCATGAGAATTAATTTAGATAAAACTAAACTATAATGCAAGCGGCTTCTGGCGCGGCCAGAGGACATTCTTTACGTTCGTGACCCGTGTCGAAAGCCTCCCGCCGGTCCCGCAAGGAGCGAAAAGGCGCGCCTCGAGAACCTTCCAGGGGCCGCGCGGCGGAACTCCGTGGCAGCACTGTCGAGAACGTTCCGGCGACGGGCCTGGCAAAGTATGGCGCAATCGCTGCCGTCGTTGCTGTGATGGTGATCGTGGCCCTGGTGCGATTTCGCCTTGCTGACGTCCCCCTCGAGCGCGATGAGGGCGAATATGCATACGCCGGCCAGCTGATCCTTCAGGGAATTCCGCCCTACCAGCTCGCGTACAACATGAAGCTTCCGGGTACGTATTACGCCTATAGCCTGATCGAGGCTTTGTTCGGACAGACCGCTAGCGGAATCCACACTGGCCTCCTCCTCCTGAACGCCGCAACTACGCTGGTGATTTTCTACCTCGGCCGCAGGTTGATGGGACCTTTTGGCGGCGCTGTCTCGGCAATTGCATTTGCGATTCTTTCGCTTGACCGCTGGGTGATGGGGGTGTTCGCACATGCGACGCATTTTGTAATTCTTCCGGCGCTTGGCGGTTTCCTGCTTCTCGTGCGGCCCATCGAGTCGAGAACAAATGCATCGGTCATCGGCGCAGGGTTGCTGCTCGGGATTTCGATTCTGATGAAACAGCAGGCGGTCTTCTTCATGCTGCTGGCGATCGCCCTCGTACTTCTGGATGGAGGCGCACAGAAGGAGCACTTCCGGACACGATTGCTGCGAACGGGGCTTTTTCTCCTGAGCTCCGTGATTCCATTCGCGATTATCTGTGCCGTCCTCACCGCGCAGGGAGTATTCGACAAGTTCTGGTTCTGGACGTTTCAGTACGCGCGCGAATATGTGTCGGAGATTCCGCTGTCGAGCGCGTGGGGAATGTTCGTCGATGGCTTCAAGCGAATCACGCGCGCGACGTTGCTGTTATGGCTGCTGGCTGCAGCCGGATTCGTGCTCCTGTGGGTCGTGCGCTGGAAAGGTGAAGTGCGCGTCTTCCTCACCGGCCTTCTGCTTGTCTCGCTGCTGGCGCTGAGCCCGGGTTTCTATTTCCGGCAGCACTATTTCATTCTTCTGCTTCCAGCCGCGGCGCTGCTCGTCGGTATGGCATGCGTATCGATAAAGCGCGGTGCAGCGCGGATGATGCCGGCAACCGTTTCTCGCGGGCTAGCAGCGCTGGTATTCGTCGTAGCTACAAGCGCGTACGTGATCAAGGAGCAGGAGTATCTCTTTTCCCTCCCGACGCGTGACCTGAGTCGTGACGTATACGGCGCGAATCCATTCGTGGAATCACCCGACATTTCCAGGTATCTCGAGCAGCATACAAAGCCCGACGACCGTATCGCCGTTCTTGGATCTGAGCCGCAGATCTATTTCTATGCGCGCCGGAAATCCGCGACCGGACACATCTACACGTACGGCCTGATGGAGCCTCAGAAGTACAAGCAGCGAATGCAGGACGAGATGATTCAGGAGATCGAAGCGACTCGCCCCGAGTACATCGTGTTCGTGAAAATGTCGATATCATGGCTGGCACGGCAGTCGGACGAGAAGATCCTGACATGGGCTGACCAGTACACACGCCAGTGCTATGAAATCGCAGGCGTTGTCGATATCCATTCACGCGAGAGGTCGGAGATCGTCTGGGATGCTGCCGTCCTCGCCTACCAGCCCAAGTCCGATAACGTGATCCACATTTACCGCCGCAAGGTTGGCGGTCAGTGTACTGCGAGCTCCTGAATCCAGAGCCGGGGATATTCGACGACGAATCCGCTCGCATCGAGCGTCAGTGTTTCCTGATATCCGGCTGTCGGTGACGAATAGGCGTACTGCTGCTCGCTGATGCGCTCATAGCGCTGGGGCAGCACCGTCAGCGAAGAGCGATCGATGTCGGTCCAGGCGACCGTTATGTCGCGCGATTCACCGATCGCCATCGTCTCACGCTTGAGCTGGGTGAAGTTCGTCGCCGGCGTGAAGCCATAGTCCAGGTCCATCAGACCTTCGGCCTCCGGAGCTTCTGAACCGTTGATCCACCATCGGCCGTTGCGCTCGCGCTCTGTTACGATGCTGATCTTCGAGCTGTCGAGCATTCCTCGCACAATGCCGCGTCTCGTCACCCATTGGGGGGTACACTCCACCTCGTACGAAATTGCCGCAGGGCCTTTTGCGTGCTGGAACACAGCATTGCCACGGAGCAACCATCCATTCGTAAGGCGCTCGACCCACGCAACGTCATGTCCCGGAACATCGAGCCTTCGC
>DASWQD010000244.1:0-1879 GCA_036398255.1 Gemmatimonadaceae bacterium
CGCCGATGCGTCCCGCGCGTCCGCACTTGCTGCAGAGACCGCCGGCCGCGGTGCAGCAAGAATGGCTAACAACCTTCGGCTCGCGCTCGGCTGGATCGCATCGGAGCAGGATCGCGAGCGCGCATACTTCCAGGCGATCGACCAGGTCAGATACGCGGCCCAGCGTGAGAGACTCGCGACGGCGTCAATAACGCAGATCGATCCAGCGGCAGCCTCACTCTCGGCGTCGATCGCCGCTTCGATAGACCGGCGGGAAGCTCAGGCTTTGAGCGAGATCGAGAGTTACTACCGCGCCGTTGCCCGCCGCGCCCCGCCCGCAACACGAGCTCAGTCGGAAGCAGAACGCTCGCTTGCGGCCATCCGTCCGGTGATCTCTGAAGGACCTAAGGGATTTCTCGAAGGGCGATCGCGCATAGCATCGGCGCCTGGACTGCACGGGCTGATGGCTTTCGAAGTACTCAACTTCGTTGATGGACGTCGCAATGGGCTGGACATCTATCGCCATGTTGCCGCTGAGGCACGCGAAGCGGGCGATCACTATTTCGGGAAGGTGACCGCTGAAGCCGTCCTCGCCTATCTGAACAATGCTGTCACGGCAGGGATGATCCGAAATCAGTAAAGCCATCGGCTTCATTCTCAAAACTGGCTCGATGGAAGGAAGCGTCCTAGCTTAGTTCCTCGCTTCAAACACCTCATGCCAGGACGCGTCATCCGTGCTGCGTGAACAGCTGCAGGAGTCGCTGGGATCGGCCTATACCATCGAGCGCGAGCTCGGCGGAGGAGGCATGTCCAGGGTATTCCTGGCAACCGAGAACCGCCTGCGCCGAAAGGTGGTCGTGAAGGTGTTGTCACCGGACCTTGCAGCGGGCGTCAGCGCCGAGCGATTCGAGCGCGAGATTCAGCTCGCCGCGCAGCTTCAACAGGCGAACATCGTCCCTCTCATTGCGACAGGCGACACGAACGGTCTTCCGTACTTCACGATGCCGTTCGTCGAAGGCGAGTCTCTTCGCGCTCGCATCGCTGCACGGGGAAAATTCACGATTGCCGAATGCATCGGCATTCTTCGCGATGTCGCTCGCGCGCTCAGCTACGCGCATGCAGCCGGGGTAGTGCATCGCGACATCAAGCCTGACAACGTCCTCCTCTCGCACGGCGCCGCGGTGGTCACGGACTTCGGAATCGCGAAGGCGCTCTCCGATTCGCGAAGCAGTACGGGCGGCTCGAGTATCACGCAGACCGGAACTTCCGTCGGCAGCCCGGCCTACATGGCTCCCGAGCAGATTGCAGGTGATCCGAACGTGGACCATCGCGCCGATCTCTACGCTCTTGGCTGCATGGGTTACGAGCTGCTCGCCGGCGAGCCGCCATTTACGGCCGAGACGCCGCAGCGTGTTCTGGCGGCTCATCTCGCTCAGGCGCCAAAGCCGATAGCGAGCTCGAGGTCCGACGTTCCGCAGAGGCTCGCAGCTGTTGTGATGCGATGCCTCGAGAAGGATCCGGCGAATCGGCCCGCGAGCGCGACCGAGATACTGACGACCCTCGAGTCGGTTTCGACAGGAGACGAGACGGCTGTGCCGATGCGCGAGAAGGCGACACCAACCGTACGCCTTCTTGCGACGATTGCCGCTGTGCTGATTCTCATTGTGGCTGGCGCACTCACGTTCAACAAATTCTACAGTCGCACAGTAAAAGCGTCTCCCGCTGACAGATCGGTGGCCGTGCTGCCGCTCGCTAATCTCAGCGGCGACAAGGCGAACGACTACTTCGGCGAAGGTCTGGCCGAGGAGATCACCGGTGCCTTGTCGAAGGCCGGGCTGCGTGTAGTCGGGAGGAGCAGCGCCGGCGCACTATCCGCGAAGGGGATGGGAGCGGGTGAAAT
>DASWQD010000245.1:0-5103 GCA_036398255.1 Gemmatimonadaceae bacterium
TCAGCGTCTGGGCGGCGGACCTCCGGAACCGCCCGGACCTCCCATTCGATCTTCCGCGCCAACGTTGACATCCGAAAGGTCAAGGCCAACGTCGAAGATGGCAGCGTACGCGGAACCGGCCTCGTTCACTTTCAACCTTTGGCGTCGGTAGTCTGATAGCCGCGAAGGAATTTCTGACCGACGGTGTTGAAGCCTTCCATGCTGTCGCTGACGCCTGAGTAAACTCCGCTCGCGTCGCAGTGCCATACGTCTACCATCGCGCCCGCGAGCGGAACGCATTGTCCTCCGGTGACCTGCGACACGTTGAACGTGAGGTCGAGCGGCTTTCCAGGTTTCGCGGATCCGCTCGCTGGATCGGTGCGGATGTCGGAGCGGTCGAGCTGGCCATCCACGAAGTATGGACCGACTGCAAGCTCCGGTTTCACGACGCAACCCGGCAGTGCCGGTGAAGGAGCCGATGATGCAGCGCTGCCGGCGACTGCGATGTGCGAATCGGATGCTGCAGCAGTGCCGCGATTGCACCCGACGAGTACCGCTGCGCCGGTCATGGCAAGAAGCCTTACTGCCTCTCTCCGATCGAGTACGCGGCCGACTGGGAGATCGTCGTTATCCATTGCAATGTTCCGTGTTGAAGCTCGACTTCCAGGCGGCAAAACGCGAGCCTTCGCTATTGATCCCGGCTCCGCGATGTACTCAGCGACTCGAGAATTGCGGGAAGGTTCTGAATCACGACGATTCGCGATGCGGGCGCTCGCCGCACGAGAGCGAAAGTCCGGCCGTCGGCGGAAACATCGTAATTCGCATGGGGAAATGCGGCACCCATTTCGCCGACCGGAAACAGGTTGCTCCGCGAGATCACGTCGAGACTTGGGGAGGTCCGGACTTGGGCAGCCACAAGGTCAGTCCCTCGTTCAGTGTTGGCGCGATAAAAGAGCTCGAGGCCATTCCTGCTCCACACCGGTTCCGTTCCGCCGTTGAGCGATACCTGCACCTCTTCGCCGCCGCTTGCCAATGGACGCGCGTAGACTTCGAGCGATCCTGAATGATCGGAGACGTACGCGAGCCATTTGCCATCTGGTGACACTGCCGGATACTGCGTCTGAAACTGGTTGGCAATGAGCGGGCGGATCGGGCCGCGGCCACGATTCTCGATGATGGCGATGTCGGCGCCCGACCGAGCGGCGGCGTCTGTTACGACAGTAACGAGGCTGGAGCCGTCAGGCAGCCAGTCACCGGTATATCCCAGCGATCGCATTGCAATGATGGAATCGGCCTCTGAGCCTCCGCCCGCTCTCACGCGGTAGACTCCGAGGACGCCCTTCTTGAATGTCGTGTAAGTGAGATACTGCCCGTCCGGCGTCCACGTCGCGTCGTGTCCGTCTCCGTCGAATGTCGCTCGCGACATCGTTCCGCGCGTCAGTGAAAGGATCCACACATCGCGTCCGCTCGAAGTGGAAAAGTCGACTGAGATTCTGCTGCCGTCCGGGGAGAAGCGCGGAGAGTGAAAGTTGCGGCGCTCGTTCGTCGCATATCGCATCTTCCCTTCGCGATCGACGAGAGCGAGCCATCGCGGCTCTTCCGGCACATACGCGAGATTGCCCGATTTCGAGAACGCAAACTGCGCGACGCCGGTTCCCGTCTGGGATACGTTGGACGCTACCTGTGTCGGCGCCGATGTCGTCACACCGCGCTTTTCATCGAACCTTGCGGCCCATAAGCCGCCGTCGTTCCTGACCCACACGAGATGGCCCGCAGCGAACCGCATCTCGACGACCTGGTCCGATGTGATCGGGCTCGTCGCGCCGCTTTCGATGTCCATCACCACTGCCGGACCGGCACCGGTTCCGAGGGGCGCTCGCAGCATGATGGCCCGCCGATTATCAGAGAGCATCTGCTGAAAGCGCAAGCCGCTACCGGTCGTTATCTCGACGACTTTGCCGTCACGAGTTACCCGAAAGAATCGTCCGGAAGTTCTCGACGTGTACAACACCGACCCGTCAGGTCCCACCTGCGCCCGAGTGGGATTGATGTCGGCGGGCATCTCCTTCATTTCGCCCCCCGCTAGCGGGAGAGTGACGTTCCGAATCCCGCCAGCCATCGGGGCGGTCGATCCAAAGACCGATTTCGCATCGGGCAACAGGACCGGATTCATCATCCCGAGGGAGCCGGCAATCGGTACCGGAGTTTCGGAATCCAGCTTCTGCAGATAGAGGCGGGGACTGCCGGCACTCTCATCCTGACCGACATAGATGACGGAATTTCCATCTGGAGTCATGGCGATCAGGCGACTGCCCGACGTGGAGCCTGTGCCGGCGAGCCCGGGCGTGAGCATTGCCAGTCGTGAGGGCTGCGACGAGCGTCGCGATGTGAAATCTCCCGACCTGATTCCCAGCGCATATCCAGCGAGCCCAAACAAGGCAGCCGTCAACACGATTCCGCCGACCAGAGAGCTCGTGGACATTCTTTCCGCCGGAGCGAACTCGAACGGTGTCGTGTGAGGCTGCTCGCTGAGCGCGCGCGAAAAAGCTTTCGCGCTCGCCGGCCGATCAGCTGGAAGTTTCTGCAGCGCCTCGTACACCGCTTCATCCACATGCGGTGGCACAGTGTCGCGGATCGCGGTGAGCGACCGAGGTTTCTCCGTTATCACTCGCGCGACAATCGCCTGCGCAGTCGGACCGGTGAACGGCGGCGCTCCCGCGAGCATCTCATAGACAACTGCGCCGAGCGCGTAGATGTCCGCACGGTGATCGACGGACTTGTCTCCCATCGCCTGCTCGGGCGCCATGTACTGCGGAGTGCCGAGCGAGATTCCCGTCTGCGTCATGCGCGATCCGCCTGCCTGCTCGACCGCGAGTGCAATTCCGAAATCGGCAACGAGCGGACGACCTTCATGCAGCAGAATATTTTCCGGCTTGATGTCGCGATGAATGACGTGGCGCTTGTGCGCGTAGTCGAGCGCATCCGCGACATCGACCGCGATGCGCACTGCATCAGGAACCGGAAGCTGACGCTCGCGCTCGAGGCGGCCGCGAAGCGTCTCACCCTCCACGTAGGGCATTACATAATAGAGAAGCCCGTCAGCAGTGCCCGAATCGAACAGTGGAAGAATGTGGGGATGCTGAAGGTTCGCAGTGAGCTCGATTTCCTTCAGGAACCTGTCGGGACCGAGAACCGCTGACAGCTCGGGATGCAGAACCTTGATCGCGACCTTGCGGTGATGCCGAATGTCTTCCGCAAGAAAGACGGTGGCCATTCCACCCTGTCCGAGCTCCCGCTCGATTCTATATCGGTCGCTGAGAGAACCAGCGAGACGCTCGGCGGCAGTTGTCATCGGCGCAGCCTTTCGGAGCTAGCTCTCCTCTGGCACCGAGCGGCCGATGAGCACCGTGATGTTATCCTCGCCGCCGCCGTCGAGTGCATCCTGCAGCAGAGTTTCGCATCCCTGCTTCGCCGATGTCAGAGTGCTGAGGACCTCCTTGATGCGCTCGTCGGAGACGTGACGCGTCAGCCCGTCGCTGCACATCATCCCGATGCTTCCCCACGACTGCGGACCCTGGTTGACGCTCGGCGCCGCCTGCGGCCCGCCGATGGCGCTCGAGAGAACGTTCGCCCAGCGCTTGAATGCGGCGTCTTCGCGGCTGAATACTCCCTGCTTCACGAACTCTTCGGCCATCGTCTGGTCGCGGGAGATCTGGATGAGCTGGCCGTCGCGCAGCGAATAACAGCGACTGTCACCTACCTGGAGCAGGTACGCATTGGGCCAGACACCCAGCCACAATGTGAGGGTGGTGGCCATTCCGCGGCGCGACGAATCAGTTGCCGCTTCGACGGCAATCTCGGAGTGCACCTTGAGAGCCGCTTCCTCGAGCTCGGTGATGAACTGCGAGTCATCCTCGGGATCGCTCGTGTAGTAGCACTCGAGCGCCTCGGTGACGTAGCGGGTGACGTGCTCGAGGGTGATTCGGCTCGCCTCCTCGCCCGCCTTGGCGCCGCCGACTCCGTCGGCAACGAGCGCCATCATCGCGACGCGCTGGCTGAAGCCGAGCACCGAGGGATCGGGAAGGCTCGTGTGATAGACTTCGACTTTTTTCTTGAGCGCGCAGATGAGGAAATGATCTTCGTTGTTGGCGCGCACCAGACCCGGATGGGTGAGGCCGTAAACGTCGAGCTCGCTGTCGCGCGGACGACGGCTGAGGTCGGGGACGACGAACTCGCCGGTGTTGATCATCGATATTGAATGTGCAGTCTGATCAACCGGGGCGCCAGAATAAATCAGCTGCGTGCTACCAGCTACGGGCTACTTGCTGCTGGTAGCTCGTCGCTGGTAGCTCGTCGCTGGTTTAATAGAATTGCCTCAGCTCCACCCGCGAATTGTTGAGGAGCACCCCGTTTATCCGCACGAAATCGCCGGTCCTGAGGCTGTTGAACCGGTTAAGGTCAGTGGACCGCGGATTGTACGGCATTGAAACAGTCAGTGTGCCGTAGTTGTTCGAGGATATCGAGAAATATCCGTTTGTCCTGTCGATGGCTCGGACGGTTCCCTCGAACGCCTGGACACTGCCCGTAGTTCCGGTGTTCGTGCTCACCGACTGGTTCACCTGAATCATGTCGGTGTAGTAGCCGCTGCTCGTATTGTTGGAGCTGCTTACGCGCGCGGTCACCTGGTCGCCGTACTCCAGCGATGTCACAGGATAGTTCTGGTTCTGATAGACGACCTGCGTGTTGTTGTCGTAGTTGAGCGTTACGGTCTGGCCGTTTGACTGCTGGACGCCGATCTGTTGCAGCCGTGTATTGACACCGGCGACCGATCCCGAGACCTGGCTGCCGCCGCTCCCACCGCCGAGCACTCCGCCGAGTATGTCGCCCAGGCTGGAGTTGTTGGAGCATGCAGTTGCTGCGAGAACCAATGCTGCGGCGCCGCCCCGCGCGGCGCGTTCGAATCTTGTCATCGTAACCTCCCGAATGGACTTTCCGGAGGTCCATAAGAGCAAGCGAGGTGCCGGTACGGACTCTAGATTGGGCCTGGGCGAACCCTCAGGAGGTCCAGGATTCTCTCCGAGTTCTACCATCTCCGGCGAACGGCCATCAAGGATGTTGCCGCAT
>DASWQD010000246.1:0-4127 GCA_036398255.1 Gemmatimonadaceae bacterium
GAGCGGGAACAGGGCGCTTACCGAGAGTTTCCCATCGTGACCGGGTGATACGAGCGAGGCCAGCTGGCCGCTCATCATGTAGGCAACGCCTGCAAAAAGTGCCGGATAAAAGCCGAATCCCGCCGACCTGACGAACCGGTATGTGAAGAAGCCGGCCAGGAAGAGGTGGATCATGAAGGACCACGTCATCGCCGCATCGGTCGGCATCACCATGCGCAGCAGGAACGTCGGATAGAAAATGTCGCCGTGCATTGCGGCGACGTATGGCATTCCTCCGAACAGATACGGATTCCACTGGGCAAATCCGCCTGTCGCCTTCAGCATTGCCGCGCCAAACTCGCGGAACGCATATCCGGCGACGAACTGGTCACTGTACTGACCAGCCAGGAATTTGCCCGCGAACGCCGGGAATCCGAGTGCAATCGTCGCGAGCGCATACAGCAGCGCGGCCCACAGTGCGGGCCGGGCTGGTTCTGCTCGGATAACATCATCCCTGGTGACAGGAGGAATGAGCGGTGGAGGAGGTGCGGAGATCTCTTCGGTAACTCCCTGCCTGTTTTCCTCCGTGCCGGAGACCTGGACTACGTCATCTGCAGGCTGTGAGCTTCGCTCCGCTGTTCCGTCCGTCATTCAACTCCTCGAAGCGCGTTTTCCAAGCGCCATATATGCAAGACCGGGCAGCAGCTCGGTCACCGTGAGCCAGAGACGCGATGCAATGGCAACCGCAAGCGCATCTGCCTGGCCCGAGAGACTGAGTCGGAGCATCCCGGTCACGATTGCGCTTTCCCGCACCACGGCGCCGCCGGGTGCGAAGAGCGCAAGAAACCCGATTATGTAGGACGCCGAATAAACTGCGATGTACGAAGTCGTTGCGCCAGCGGCATTTCCGAGTGTTCCTCTCACGAAGAACTGAAACGCCACGCCGTACGCCACCCATGAGATCACCGAAGCAATCACGCAGCCCCACACGGTGCTCGCGCTGAGTGGCGCCGGAGTGAAGGTCCGGCCTGAAGCGGCGCTGATCCAACGCGTGGCAATCGGCAGAATTTTCGGCAGGAGCGCGAGAGCAACCAGCATGGCTCCTCCGACTATCGCGGCAAGAACCGGCCGGTCGAGTGCCTGCGCACCGGTCACGACGGCAACTCCGATTCCCGATGCCACGCTGACCATCTGGACGAGAATCGATGACCCCGCCGCGGCACCGGGAGAGACGCTGCTGTCGCGGGCCATCATCGTCATCGCCGCGATCGACCAGATCTTTCCTGGGACGTATTTGCCGAGGTTCGAGACGAACCAGATTCGCGCCGCATTCGAGAAGCTGAGACGCTCTCCGGATGCGACGACAACTCTTCGCCACGTCTCTATGAGCAGAACGTAAGTCGCGATTACCAGTGCGGTGGCGGCGAGAATCCATCCCCAGTCGGGCCGTATCGACTGAAGTCGCTGTCCGGCATCTGTCCACTGTCCGCTCAGCGCTGACAGCGCATACCACACGATCGCGATCGCGAGCAGCCATTGCGCGACGACAAAGAGCCTACGCTTCGTGTTTCCCAATTGCCTTTCGATAGATGTCTGCGTAGGCCGCTGCTGCGGTCTCGGGAGAGAACTTTGCAAGCGCAGACTTCCGTCCTTCACTCGCCATCTCCGCGCTGCGATCGGGATTCTCCAGCACAGAATCCATTGCCGAGGACAGCTCCGCCGTTACTCCTGGAGTCACGAGCAGGCCTGTCACCGAATGCTCGATTACATCGGTGAGCCCGCCTGACCGGAATGCGATGACTGGCGTCTCGCAAAGCAGTGCTTCCGCGGCAACGAGTCCCAGGCCTTCGTCCACCGAAGGAACCACCACCGCAGTCGCTGCCTGGTACTTTCGAAGAAGATCGGATTGCTTCAGCTGACCGTGCCATACCACCCGGTCGCTGATCCCGAGCTGCGAGGCCAGCAGGCGCAGCTCGGCACCCATGTTCCCTTCGCCAACGACGTCGAGCATCGCGACGCCGCGCATTGCCGCAAATGCTCGCAGCAGGTGATCGAGACCCTTTTGCTCGTTCAATCTTCCGGCAAAAAGGAACCGCGCCGCTTCATGCTGCCCGTGCGGCTGGAATCTCTCCGTAGCCACCGGCATCGGTGCGACGGTCGGCCGAGCATCCGGCGCCATCGCCGTCAGCTCCGACGCGAGCCAGCTCGAGACTGTCGTTACGTGAGCTGAGCGCCGCAGCACACTCTTCAATACCGGCCGGCTTGCGCTGACTTTCTTCGCAAGGCGCAGGTCAGTCCCATGAATGGTGGTGACGAGTGGCGTCGACGTGAGTGACGCAAGCGTCATCGCGACTACCCCGCTCGGAAACCACCAGTGAGCGTGGATGACGTCCGGGCGGAACGTCCGGCGATCCCATGCTGAACGAGTCAGCTCGGCGCCGAGAAATCCGGTGAGTGCGAGGCGCGCGCTCCATGACGACGCAACGTCCTGAGCCATGTTCCCCGTGTACGCGAGCGTTTCCATGGTTCGCGGCGCGTAGCGAAAGCGCTCGACGTGAATTCCTTGAAGAACATCCCGCGGCGCCAGATCCTGGGCTGCAGGCGCGATTACGCGAACTTCCACATCCTTGTCGCGAAGGGCAACCGCAAGGCGGAGCAGGAAAGATCCGGGCGCGTCCCCGACGAATCTCGGGAACGAATGCGTGAGAAAAAGTACCTTCACCGCTCAGGGCTCGAGAATCGAGTCCCTTCCCTGCGCGAGCTCTTCGATCCTCGCCCTCAGCTCGCGCGTCTCCGCGCGCTGTGCGGCGACAAGCTCACCGATGAATCCGGTCGAGAAGAACACGCTTCCCAGGATCAGCGTTGTCTGAATCACCGTCCACACTGCGCGGATACCTTCGCCTTTCACAGCGAGCCATATCAGGGCGACGATCCCGGCGACCACTCCGATCGTGAACAGGAGAGCGCCGAGCATCCCGAACAGCAGCAATGGCTTCTTCGCAAAGCTGAGCTCGAACCAGACGGCGATCATGTCGATCACGCCGATGGGAATGCGTCCGATCCCGAATTTGGATTTCCCGGCATGGCGGGGATACAGCGGAACGGGAACTTCCGTCACGCTGAATCCCTGTGAGGCGGCCATCACGATCATGTATCGATGCCAGTCGGGGCGCGCCGGGATCGAATCCATCACTTCACGCCGGTACGCCTTTACGGAATTCAGGTCCCGCACCGGCACGTTAAACAGCGAGCGGCTCAATCGATTGTAGACGCCCGAGACGAAGGCCTTCTCGTATTCGCCCTGCTTGAACCCGGTGACCATGTCGCTCTCACCGGCGACGATCGGCGCAACGAGCCGCGGGATGTCCTCCGGCTTGTACTGCAAATCCGCGGGATAGAAAACGAGAATCGATCCACTCGAATGCAGATATCCGGTGCGAAGCGACTCGGCGATTCCGCGGCGCGCGCGATGTCGAGCCGCGCGCAGAAAAGGATACTGCTGAACGAGACTCTGGAGGACGGCCCACGTGTCGTCGATCGAGCCGTCGTCCACGACGACTACCTCGTAGCGCCCCTGGGACGCCGCGAACGTCGCGGCCGCCTGCTCCATGAACAGCGGAAGATTGTCCGCCTCGTCCTTTGCCGGCACGAGCACGCTGACGAGCGGCATTTCCCGCTCGACGATCTGGCCCGACGGAGAAAGCGGGCCTGTCACGGCTCGAGTCTCCGCCTGAGCGGACGTCATATGCGCTTGCGCATCCGTGCCGAAAGTACACCGAGTTGATCGCGATACTTCGCAACTGTGCGACGCGCGATCTGCACGCCGCTCTCGCGAAGGATGTTCACGATCGCCTGATCGGTGAGAGGATGACGCGGATCCTCTTCCTGTACGAGCTTCTGGAGCTGGGCCTTGATGCCGCGCGCCGACACGTCGTCGCCTTCCGCCGTTGCAAGTCCGGAGGAGAAGAAGAATTTGAGCGGAAGCACGCCACGCGGAGTCTGGACGAACTTCTCGTTCGTCACACGACTGACTGTGGACTCGTGCATGTTGATCACTTCAGCCACTTCGCGAAGCGTGAGCGGCTTGAGGAACTGCACGCCCTTCTCGAAGAATTCACGCTGCCGGTCCACGATGTAGTTCATGACTT
>DASWQD010000247.1:0-3755 GCA_036398255.1 Gemmatimonadaceae bacterium
GAAGTAACGGCGCCGCTCCCAGAGTGTCACCTATCAACCGGTTTGCGTGTCACCTATCAACCGGTACCTACACAGATGATCAGATCTGACCATCTGGGAACTTTCGTCTGTGAACTCTCGTCTCGGTTGTTCGCTCTTCGCTAGTTGTTGTCTTTCGCCGGACGATCTATTCTCTCGGGGTGTCCGCGGGGAGCCTCGCGCGGCGGCTCGATGCGGTGATGTTCGATGCGCGGCTCGGCTCGTGGCTCGCTTCGCTGAATCGGACGCGAGACGGGAGCGTCTGCCGGCGGACGATAAGCTCGCGGCGCGTCATGGCTCTCCATCCTTGGCTCGACACGTGGCCGCGCATCGCGCAGCATCCGCTCACGCCTCGCCATCGCCGATCTTTCACCTGGATCCGGCAAAGGAAAGTGACCGACGGCCGGTTGCTGCGGCTGAGGAAGCACCGGATCGTGCACGAGAGGTCGCCCGCGCATCGACTTGCCCTTGTGCGGTACCGGATTCGAAGGAGTCCTGACCACGATGTACGGGTTGTAGTAGCCTCCGTACCCGCCGCAGTAGCTGTAGTAGTAGCGGTCGAATGCGTTCAGGCAGAGATCGTAGTAGTCGCCATACGCGTAATTGCGGAAGCGCGACGCGTAGCGGCTTCTATATATCCTGCCGTTCACGTCGTACATCACATAGTCCATCGAGTACGAATCGCTGCCTTCGGTGATTTCCTCGACGAAGCTTCTGACGATCTGGAAGGGACTTCCAAATCGCGACGCGCTCGCGAGCCTCGACGTGCTCCAGCGTCCGCGGTTCGAATAGTAGCTGTAGTTGAACCGGTAATACGACGAGATCGCGAAGACGAAGCCATTGCCCGTCGATTCCCTGACCGCGAAACCGCTGGTACCAGTCATGGGAACACGGTCGTTTGAAAAACGGGCCGGGGAATACGGCACCTGATCGCGCGGCTCGCGTGGATACAACACGTGAAGACTTCCGTCTGTGGTCACGCGAATGATCGTGAGATACGCACCCGGATCGGTCGTGACGTACGGCCGGATTACATCTCCATAGCTGAAGCTCTTGTCGTCGAGCCAGATCTGGACCTGGGGTACGTCGCTCTCGTTCTCGTTTCCGAATTGCGGCGAGTACACACGCGGCTCGGACTGCGCCTGAGCAGCGGAAGCGATGGCGAACAACGCCGCGTACGCTGCAACGAACCCTGTTTTCGCCATGGCTTCTCCAGTGTTCCCGTGCGCTACCCCGGGAGATACAAGTACGATAGCTTCCGCGCAGTGGCATTGCCAGCACTTCTAGAGGCATTCCAGGCGCTGCCGGCATTCGGGCAGCTCACCTCGGCGTTACCTCCTGCAAATACCCGACTACACTCTTCGGGCCTCCCTGGTTCCAGCGACGCGCTCAGCGTCGCTGCGCTTTCGCACGCCTCGTCCGGCCGTTTCTTCGTCGTCATTGCGGAAAGCGTATCAGGAGCGGAGCGCTGGCTCGCCGACCTCGAATCGCTCGTCGACCCCGGAACCGTTGCGTTTTACCCGCCCCGCGAAGGATTCGGGGAAGCCGAGCCGCACGCCGAAGTAGCAGGTGAGCGAGTCGAGACGCTCGAGCGGATCGCGCGCGGAGAAATCCGTGTCCTGCTGACAACTGCCCGCGCGCTCCTCGAGAAGACGCAGCTTCCGCGTGCGCTCGCGCATACGCGCCTCGAGATCCGCAAAGGCGACACGCGCCGCCCGGAGGATCTCGCAGCTCACCTCGAATCGATAGGCTTCGAGCGGGTTCCCATGGTGGACGATGTCGCACAGTTCAGCATGCGCGGAGGAATCTTCGACATCTACAGCTTCGGCATGGCCGAGCCTGTCAGGCTCGAGTTCTGGGGCGACGAAGTCTCCGAGCTCAGACACTTCGACCTCGTGAGCCAGCGCTCCACGCGTGATGCCGAGCTTGCGCTCGTGCTGCCTGTCGACGGACAGCTGAGTGGCCCATCCGAAGCTTCGGAGCGCGTTTCGATAACTGCGCTGTTTGCGCGCGACACCATTGTCGTCATACCCGAAGACAGCCGGGTGAGCCCGGAGCTGCGGCGCACCTGGGACGAGGCGCAGCATCACATCGATCTCGCGCGGAGGCGCGGCGAAGACGTTCCGGGTCGCGCTGAGCTGTATGACTCCCCGGAAGCTGCGCTCGCGACACTCGCGTCGCTCGGCATTCTCGAGATCTTCTCCGGCGCTGCGCTCGACTCGCACTCCGAGTTTGCGTCCGCGGAGAATCCGCCCGCGACATTCGATTTTCCGATTGTTCCGCCGGAGCCGATTCATCGCGACATGAAGCGCCTTCGCGAAGTCGTCTCGGACGGAGTTCCCACGATCATCCTCTGCGACAACTCGGGTCAGGCCGAGCGTCTCGAGGAGCTGCTCAGCGAGGGACGCACCGCGATCCCGACTGTGACGCTCGCCATCGGTGTGCTTCACGGCGGCTTCATCATTCCCCCATGGGGGATGCAGCTCGCGGGACTTCGCGTTCTCACCGATCACGAGATCTTTCGCCGCGAGCGACGCATACGCCGCGCGCGCAAGTACACAACGGGCGCGTCGCTCGAGTCGCTCACCGCGCTCACGCCTGGAGATTACGTCGTGCACCTGGAGCACGGCGTGGGGATCTACCGCGGGATCGAAAAGGTTTTCGTGCGCGAGAGCACCGTCGAGGCGGCCGTCATCGAATACGAAGGCGGATCGCGGTTGAACGTCCCCCTGTACCGCATCGATCAGGTAGAGCGATTCCGGTCCGCGGCTGACATCACAAGTGACAACCCTCCGCCGCGTCTCCACACACTCGGCGGAAAGCGATGGGCGCAGCAGCGGGACAAGACGAAAGCTGCGATTCAGGAGATGACTGTCGAGCTTCTCGATCTCTATGCACGCCGAAAGGTTGCGACGCGTCCTCCGCACGTCCCGGATACAGCGTGGCAGCGACAGCTCGAGTCTTCGTTCCTGTTCGAGGATACCCCGGACCAGCGCACCGCGACGTCTGATGTGAAGGGAGACATGGAAAGGGCTCGGCCCATGGACCGGCTTCTCGTAGGCGACGTTGGGTACGGAAAGACAGAGATCGCCGTGCGCGCGGCTTTCAAGGCAGTGCAGTCCGGACGGCAGGTCGCAGTGCTCGTGCCGACCACGATTCTCGCGGAGCAGCACGCGAGAACCTTTGGAGACCGGCTCGCCGACTTCCCGGTAGAGGTGCGCACGATGAGCCGGTTCGAGACTCCCAAACAGCAGGCCGAGGTCATCGCCGATCTCGCGAGCGGAAAGATCGACATCGTGATCGGCACGCATCGCCTGTTGAGCAAGGACGTCGCGTTCAAGAACCTCGGAGTCATCGTCGTCGACGAAGAGCACAGGTTCGGAGTGAAGCACAAGGAGCGGCTCAAGCAGCTCAAGCTCGACACCGATGTGCTCACGCTTACCGCCACACCGATACCGCGGACCCTGCATCTCTCGCTCGCCGGGCTGCGCGACATGACCCTGATGCAAACTCCGCCGCGTGATCGTTCCCCCGTGCTGACCTATGTCGAGCCGTGGGATCAGGGTCTCATCGAGGAAGGAATATCACGGGAGCTCGATCGCGGTGGGCAAGTGTACTTCGTCCACAACCGCGTCGAGACAATCGAGGACATTGCCAATCGCGTTCGGCGCCTCGTGCCGGCGGCGCGTGTCGACGTCGGGCACGGGCAGATGCACGAGCGTGATCTCGAGCGGGTG
>DASWQD010000248.1:0-2758 GCA_036398255.1 Gemmatimonadaceae bacterium
GTCGTGAATGACGTTGTCGTACGCGCGCTGCAGGAACGTCGAGTAGATCACGCAGAATGGATGCAAGCCGCGCGTGGCGATTCCGGCAGCGAACGTCACGGCGTGACCCTCGGCGATTCCGACATCGAAGAATCTTTCCGGATGCGCCGACGCAAAAAGTCCCGTCCCTGTTCCGCTCGGCATTGCAGCAGTGATCGCGACGATCTTTTCGTTCTCGTCCGCCAGCTCGGCGAGTCCCTTTCCAAAAACCGCGGTGTACGCTGCATTCGCCGACGATACCTTCAGCTGCTTTCCTGTCGCGGGGTCATGGCCAGGCGGAAGCGCATGCCACTTCTCCGTGTGCTCGCCCGCCGGGAAACCCTTGCCTTTCTGCGTGATGACGTGGACAAGGCGTGGACCACTGAAATCGCGTACTGCCGAAAGAGTGTCGACGAGAGCGTCGATGTCGTGACCGTCGATCGGCCCGAAATAGCGAAAGCCAAGCTCCTCGAAGAGAACGCCGGGCGTGAGAAACGCTTTCATGCTCTCTTCCCACTTCTTCACGAGCGTGCCGACTCCCTTGAGCTTTCCGGGCGACGCTTCCATGACGGAGCCGATCGCCGATCTCACGCGATTGTAGAGCGGGTTTCTCTGAATCGACGTCAGATATTTCGACATCGCGCCGACGTTGGGAGCGATCGACATCTCGTTGTCGTTGAGGATCACGATGAAATCGCGGCCCGAAGCGCCGGCGTTGTTCAATCCCTCGTAAGCGAGTCCGCACGTGAGCGCACCGTCTCCGAGGATCGACACGACCTTGAACGTTTCACCCCTGATGTCGCGCGCGGTGGCCATTCCGAGCCCGGCCGAGATGGCTGTCGCCGCGTGTCCTGCGCCGAACGTGTCGAACTCGCTCTCACTCCGCTTGAGGAATCCGGAGAGCCCATTCTCCTGCCGCAGCGATTCCATCTCGTCATTGCGGCCGGTGAGCAGCTTGTGTGGATATCCCTGGTGTCCGACATCCCACACAACCTGATCGTGCGGCGTATCGAATACCGCGTGAATCGCGACGGAAAGCTCGACGACGCCGAGCCCGGCGCCGATGTGGCCGCCGGTGCGGGAGCAGACCTCGATGAGACGATCGCGAATCTCCGCGGAAAGAGAGCGCAGCTCGTCGCGCGACAGAGTCTTGAGTACTTCGGGAAGTTTCTTGCTTTCCAGAATCGACATATGATGGTCTGACGTCAGTGACTTCTCGATACAATGAAATCGGCGAGACTTTCGAGCTCGCCGGTCAACAGCCCTTCCTTCCTGAGAGCGCTGCATCCCTCTTCGACGAGCGAGGCCGCGCGGCTGACCGCACCCTCGATGCCGAGAAGAGCAGGATACGTGCTCTTTCGCATTTCAACATCACGTCCGGCCGTTTTTCCCAGCCGGTCCGATGACGACGTCACATCGAGGACGTCGTCCATGATCTGAAACGCAAGCCCGATCGATTCTCCAAAATGGCCGAACGCCTGGACCTGCTGCTGACCTGCTCCCGCTGCCAGCCCCCCGATCCGAACCGAAGCCGCTATCAGCGCACCCGTTTTCGACCCGTGAATCGCGTCCAGGTCGTCACGCGAGAGCGCGAGGCCTTCTCCCGCAAGATCGCGAAGCTGACCTCCGATCATTCCGCCCGCACCCGCGCCCTGCATCAATACCTTAACTATCGTACCTGAGAGAGTCGCGGGCAACCGAAGCTCGCGAGCGGCTCTAGCCGCCACTCTTGCCGCAAGAGGGATCATCGCCGCCCCCGCGGAAGTCGCCACTGGAACTGAAAAGGCCCGGTGGGTAGCCGGCCTTCCACGGCGCACGTCGTCATCGTCCATGCACGGCAGATCATCGTGCACCAGGGAGTAGGCGTGGATGATCTCGACCGCCGCTCCAATGCCTGAGACGTTTCCGAGCCCGCCGGCTGCGTGGCTGGCAGAGATCACAAGCATTCCTCGCAGCCGCTTGCCACCGCTCGATAGAGCGTAGGTCACTGCAGGCCTCACCGTTTCGGGGAGGTCTGCCGCTTCTCTCCGTGTTACTTCGGCGATGGCCTCTTCGATCGCGTCGCGGTGGGCGCGGAACAAGTGAGCGCCGCTATCCTCCGAAATCGCGCAGCTCCAGAACGCCGTCGGCGCGCTCGATGAGCTCCTTCACTTTCGCTTCGGTCTCGTTGAGCTCGTCAGCGGCCTGTCTCAGGAGCTCGACGCCTTCCTCGAAGAGGCCGAGTGAGGCATTGAGGTCGAGTCGGTTGCCCTCGAGCTGGGCCACGATCTCCTCCAGGCGCTGCAGATTTTTTTCGAAGGACATGGGTGGAATATAAGACGAGGAGGCTGACGTTTCCCGAAGCGTGATAAAGTACTCTATATAATAAAGTAGGTCAAGGCGCCGGACCACATCTCTCCCTATCTCCCCTTGCGATCCCCAATGGTCTATCCTATTATCCGGATATAGTGATAGAGCATCCTCTCTTCGACCGCATGACGGCATTGGCCGACTCCACCCGGAGCCGCATGCTGCTCCTGCTCGAGCGTCACGAGCTCACTGTCAACGAAGTCCGGTCTGTCCTGCAGCTCCCTCAGTCCACCGTCAGCCGGCACCTGAAAGTCCTCGTCGACCAGGAATGGATTCTTTCGCGGCCGGAAGGCACGAGCCGTCGCTACCGTGCTGCCGAAAAGATGGAGCCGTCGAGCCGAAAGCTGTGGCATGTGGTGAGGGAGCAGGTGATCTCGAGTCCCACTGCATC
>DASWQD010000249.1:0-12103 GCA_036398255.1 Gemmatimonadaceae bacterium
TCATCAGAGACGCAGAGGACAAGTGCTCAGCCTTTGCGGTTCCTCCTCTGCGTCTCTGATGACTCTGTCTCCTCTGCGCCTCTCGTCACTATGAATGTCGGATCTCTCCTGCCGTGGCACGCGCGATACCGGCCTGACCACGTTGCGCTCATATGCGGCGAACACAGACTCACGTTCGCCGAGCTCGAGGATCGTGTAAACCGGCTTGCCAACGCTCTGCTTTCCCTCGGGCTTCGCAAGGGAGACAAGCTTGCGCTCGTGCTGCCGAATTGCGTCGAGCTTCTGTTCGCCTATCGCGCGGCCGCACTCGTCGGAATCGTGTCTGTTCCGCTCAGTCCGCTCCTCCGCGGAACCGGACTCATCTCCCTTCTCAGGGATTCAGACTCGCTCGCCGTGATTGCTACATCCACGATGATCGATGCACTCGATGAGGCGCGGTCGGAGCTGCCGTCGATTCCCGAGGCGAACTACATCCTCGTCGATTCGTCGGATCGTCGTGGCTATCGGGGCTATCTCGAGCTCACGTCGGGACAGACCGGCGACCCTCCCCCGCTCGCCGACATCGGAGACGATGACGTCTACAACATCATCTATTCGAGCGGTACGACGGGGTCGCCGAAGGGAATAATTCACACTCACTACGTTCGTGCGATGTACTGCACGCATTTCGCTGGAAGCTTCCGGTTTACGCCCGAGAGCGTGGTGATGCACGCCGGTTCGCTGGTATTCAACGGCGCTTTCGTCACACTCATGCCCGCGTGGTACCTCGGCTGTACCTACATCCTCCAGCAGCGGTTCGATGCGCAGGAGTTCATCGACACGGTCGCGAGGGAGAAAGTCACGCACGTGATGATGGTTCCGTCCCAGATAGTGGCTGTGATGAACGCTCCGAATTTTGCGCCGGAAAAGCTTCAGTCGCTGCAGATGCTCTGCTCAGTCGGGGCACCATGGCACCGCGAGCACAAGGAGAAGCTTCTTCGCGTGCTCCCGAATTCTCTCTAGGAGCTGTACGGCCTCACCGAGGGATTCATCACGATTCTCGACAGCTCCGACTTCGAGCGGAAGATCGACTCGGTCGGAGTTCCTGTTCCCTTCAGCGAAATGCGCATCATCGACACCGGGGGCAACGAAGTCCCGCCCGGCGAGGTTGGAGAGATCACGGGACGTTCGCCGATGATGATGCCTGGATACTACAAGCGGCCCGACCTCACCGGGCAGGCGATCATCGACGGATGGCTTCACACCGGCGACGTCGGCTTTGCCGACGACGAAGGTTTTCTGCACCTCGTGGACAGGAAGAAGGATCTGATCATCTCTGGTGGCGTGAACGTCTACCCGAAGGACATCGAGGAAATCGCCGTGCAGCATCCCGCGGTTCGCGAAGTCGCAGTGTTCGGCGTGCCGAGCGAAAAGTGGGGTGAATGTCCCGTGGCGGCGGTCATTCTCAGGAGTCCGAGTGAAATTGGAGCGGAAGAGCTGAAGGCCTGGATCAATTCACGCGTTGCAGCGCGTTACCAGCAGGTGCACGCCGTGATTCTGTCGGACGATTTCCCGCGCAGCACCGCCGGCAAGACACTGAAGCGCGTTCTTCGGGAGCAGCACGCGACATCGGGCGTCGAGGTGAGCGCATGACGGCAGAGCCGCGCCTCGAGATCGACGATCGCGCTGAGTACGACAAGTTCGCTACGGTCCGCGGACTTCGGGTGCATTATCTGGACTATCCAGGTCCACTGCCTGCGATAATTCTTCTTCACGGGCTCTCCGCGAACGCGAATGAATTCGGTGGCCTTCTCGACGAAGGGCTGGCCGAAAATCATCGCGTCATCGCTCCGGATCTGCGCGGGCGCGGAAGAACGGGCAAGCCCGATGCGGGCTACTCGATGTCGCATCACGCGGCGGACGTGATCGCTCTCATGGACGAGCTTGGCCTCGATAAGGTCGTGATGGGCGGCCACTCCTTCGGTGCGCTTCTGTCGATCTATCTCGCCGCGAAATATCCCGACCGCATCACGCGCGTAGTTGTCATCGATGCCGCGATCGTGTTTCATCCCGACACCGAAGAGCTTCTCAAGCCGTCGCTCGCTCGACTCGCACGAATTCTTCCATCGGCGGACGCCTACATCGAGGAAATCAAAGGCGCTGCTCATGTCGCGGGCGCGTGGGACAGCGCGCTCGAAGGCTACTACCGCGCCGAGCTCCAGCAGAATCCGGATGGAACGGCGCAATCGCTCACTAGTGCGAACGCCGTCGCCCAGGCACTTCGCGGCGTGGCTGCCGAAGACTGGGCCGCGCTCGTGGCGGCGGTGAAGCACCCGGTGCTTCTCCTCAACGCGGGTGAAGCTTACGGTCCGCCGGGCAGCCCGCCGCTCGTTCCCCCCGAGCACGCAATCACCACTGCCCACGCCTTCAGCAACTGCAAATATGTAGCTGTCCCCGGAAATCACCTCACGATGGTTTTCGGCGACAATGCCGCAGTCATCCGCCGCGAGATCGATGCGTTTCTGAGCGGTGATGCCGCGGGCGAGTGAACGCGGCGGGTCGTAGATTCCGGCGCGTGGAACAGCCGCGATTCAAGCGCGTCACGACTCACGACGTCGCCAGGCGAGCAGGGGTATCTCAGCCGACTGTCTCGCTGGTGCTCAGCAGGAACGCCACAGCGCGTGTTTCGGCGGAAACGCGGGAGCGTGTCCTCGAGGCTGCGCGCGAGCTCGGCTATGTGCCCAACGTCGTCGCGCGCTCTCTGGTGCGGAGCCGCTCATACGCAATCGGCGTGATTGTCCCGGATCTGCGAAATCCATTCTTCGCCGAGGTGATCAGCGGCGCCGAGCGTGTGGTGTCGGAGGCGGGATACGCGGTGCTCCTTTGCGAGACGCGAGAGATTCCACGCGACCGGCACATCCAGGCGCTCCTCGAGCGACAGGTCGACGGCATGATGATGGATGCAATCGGGGCGTCGTCACTTCCGGAATCGATGGTTGCGGGAGTCAACCTCGTTCTCATCGACGAGCCGCCGGACAGATGGCCCGGTGTCGCGAGCGACGCAATTGGAGCAGGAAGACTTGCCGCCGAACACCTGCTTCAGCTTGGGCATCGCCGGTTTGGCTTCATCGGTCCAGCGACGAACGTGCATGCCACGCGGATGCGCGAAAGAGGATTCATCCAGACTCTTGCAGCGCAGGGCATCAGGATAGAGTCCGCGTGCCTGCGCCGCGTAGCTGCCACTGCCGCTGGAGGGCAGGCAGGCATGCGTGCCCTGCTGAATCTGAGGCAGCGGCCAACGGCGGTGTTCTGCATCAATGACCTGGTCGCCGCCGGTGCTCTCAAGGCCTGCTCACACGATGGCGTGCGCGTTCCGGAAGAGATGTCGATCGTCGGCTGCGACGACATCGAGCTTGCGACACTGCTCATGCCCGAGCTGACGACGATTGCGATTCCCGCTCGTGAGCTTGGCGCGAGAGCGGCGAGGATTCTTCTTCAAGCGTTGCAGGAAGGTGGTGAAGACCAGCGCACACCATCGCGTCCGCGGCGGACGATCGCATCGCGACTTGTTGTCCGCGGGACCACTGCACCTCCTCGGTCCGGTGACGGCCAGTGACCGCATTGCGCGAGGCGGCGATCACGGGAACCGGATCATACGTCCCGGAACGAATCGTTACCAATCAGGAGCTCTCGTCGATACTCGGCGAGGACATCGACGACTTCGTATCGAACACGCTGGGAATTCGCGAGCGGCGCTTCAGTGCGCCCGATGAATCGACCGCCGATCTCGCGGAACATGCAGCGACGCGAGCGCTCAAGTCGGCCGGAATTCGTGCGGAAGACCTCGATCTCGTGATTCTCGCAACTGATACCCCGGAATACATATCGCCTGCGACAGCTCCAGTCGTCCAGGCGCGCATTGGCGCGTGGAAGGCAGGAGCGTTCGACCTCAACAGTGCGTGCGCGGGATTCGTCACGGCGCTCGATACCGCATGGAAGTACATCCGCGCTGACGATCGCTACAATCGGGTTCTCGTCATCGGCGCGTATGCGATGACGAAGTACGTCGATCCACACGACAAGAAGACTTCCACGATTTTCGCCGACGGCGCAGGCGCTGTTGTCCTCGAGCAGGCACGCGAGCCCGGCATTCTCGCTTCGGAGCTTTTCGCTGACGGCCGCCTTGCGCCGGGCATGGGCGTGTTTGCCGGGGGAACGGCGGAGCCGATTACTGAAGAGGTGCTCAGGGACGGCACGCGAAACAAGCTGCGGTTCGTGACGAAGTATCCGCGCGAAGTGAACGAAGTGGGCTGGCCGCGAATCGCGCGATCGGTGCTCGCTCGCATTGGGAAAAAACCATCCGACGTGGACGAGTGGCTGTGGACACAGGTGAATCGCTCCACCATCCACGAAGTGATGAACACGCTTGGCGAGCCAGTCGAAAAGGCGCACACGGTGATGGGCAAATGGGGCTACACCGGCGCGGCGTGTCTCCCGATGGCGCTCGATGACTCCGTACGCAGCGGTCGCCTCGAAGACGGCGACCTGATTCTCATGACCGGTTCAGGCGCCGGGCTCGCGATGGGCTCGATAGCACTGAAGTGGCACCCCAATTCCCGGAAAGCCTGATGACAGCGGAAAGTGGCGGAGGTCGCGACTTCACTCGATCGTTCGCGCGGGCAGCGCTCGTTGCTTCGGTCCTCGCGATAGCGGTTGCCTACGCTTCTGCGTTCGCGCGCGGCGGGGCGCCTTCATGGGCACCGTGGCTCCTTGCGCTTGGAATTCCGGGTGCGCTCGGCGCGATCATGATTCTTGGCGCCGCTCGCGGACGGAAGGGAATTGGCCAGCTCAAGCTGCCGTTCCTGTTCGTGTTCGTGGTTCTGGCGTCCGGATTCTGCCTCGCTCTCGGGCTCCCGGCGAATGAAGCTCCCGGAGCCACGCTGCTGCTTGGACTCCCGGTTCGCGCGGCAATAGTGATCTATGGTATCGGGCTCCTTCCTATAGTAGTGCTGCCGGTTGCGTACGCCATCACGTTCGACACGCAGACACTGAGCGAATCCGATATCCAGCAGGTTCGCGAGCTCGCGACGAAAATCCGTGACAACGGAGAGGCGCACGTAAAGTGACAGGATACCTGAACGCGCTCCTCCAGACGGCCCTGCCGCACGTGGCACAGCCCGTTGTAATCGGGGTCGGCATCGCCTACTTCGCGGTCATCATTGCCATCAGCGTATGGGCTGCGCGCAGAACGCGCACCGCGAGCGATTTCTTTGTCGCGGGGCATGGCATCGGCCTGATCGCCCTCACCGTCGCATCGGTATCCACGTCGGTATCCGGCTTCGCGTTCATCGGGGGTCCCGGGTTGATCTACACCGTGGGCCTCGCCGCCATGTTCATCGTGCTGCCCGCTTCAGTCACCAACGTGATGGGAGCGTGGGTTCTCGCGAAGAGAATGCGGCTGCTCGGCGAAGCGCGGGGCCTGATGACAGTCCCTGATGCAATCGGTGCGCGGTATCGATCTCCCGCGGCACAAGGTCTTTCAGGTGTCGCGATGCTGGTTGGAATCATCGGATACATGGCAACGAACGCGCTCGCGATGGGTGTGGTGATCAACGCGATCTTCGGCGTGGGTATCGGCTGGGGAATCTGGCTCGGCATGGGAGTTACGCTCGCGTATTCGGTTGCCGGCGGAATTCTCGCGGGGATCTACAACGACGTGTTTCAGGGCACGCTGATGGCTGCCGCCTCGGTGCTCGTATTTCTCTTCGTGCTGAAGGTGGGCGGAGGACTCGGCGACATCTCGAACACCATTCTTGGCGCCGACCCAAAGTTCCTGAGCCCGTGGGGGAAAATGACCCCGCTTGCCGCTCTCTCATTCTTCTTCGTCTTCGGAATGGGATCGCTTGGCCAGCCGCAGGGAGTTCACAAGTACTACATGCTTCGCGACCCTCTGCAGCTGAAGTGGTATCCGCTGCTCAAGACGCTCGGTTTGATCCTCGTGCTCCTTCTCTACTTCGGTGTCGGAGTTGGAGTGAAGGCATTCGTCACTGACGGGACGATGGCCCCGCTTTCGGCGCCCGATCAGGCGACGCCGAGCCTGCTGCTGACGGTGACGCCGCTTGTGCTCGCTGCGCTCGTATTCTCTGGAGTGGCGGCGGCGACGATGAGTGCCGCCAATTCCTTCATCAACATCGGCGCAGCGGTGGTGATGCACGACCTGCCGATCGCATTCGGACGCAGGCTCAGGAACGAGCTTTTCTGGGGACGGGCGGCGACCGTTCTCATCGCACTCGCGGCTGCGTTCATTG
Organism: Gemmatimonadaceae bacterium; assembly: GCA_036398255.1. Taxonomy (GTDB): domain Bacteria; phylum Gemmatimonadota; class Gemmatimonadetes; order Gemmatimonadales; family Gemmatimonadaceae; genus UBA4720. The sequence goes on from DASWQD010000249.1 coordinate 6,288, forward strand.
CGCAGAATTCCGGAACGATGGTCGCTTTCCTCGGAATTTTCGGGTGGGGCCTGTTTGCGTCGACGCTGGTGCCTGCTCTCGCGGTTGGATTGAATTGGGAAGGTGCGACTCGTGCGGGCGCCATCGCGTCGATTGCGACTGGTCTCATCGTCACGCTGTCGCTCGAGACCGCAGCCTACGCGAAGGTGTTCACGTTCCCGTCCGGAGTGACCGCGTCGGCGGTGGCTCTCGTAATGTCGTTCCTCATGTTTTTTCTCGTGTCCTGGATCACACGCCGCGAAGCTCCTGCGCAGATCGATCCGGACGTGAAGCTGATCATGGAGCTCTGATGCGATACGACGAGCTCACAATCGGGCAAACCGCCGAGTATTCGAAGCAGGTGACGGATCAGGATGTGCTCTCGTTTGCCGGGATCACCGGCGATTTCAATCCAGTTCACGTCGATGCAGAAGCCGCAGCAAAGTCGAGGTTCGGCGGGCGAATTGCACATGGAATGCTGAGCGCTGGGCTCGTATCCGCTGCGATTGCAAACGAGCTCCCCGGCCCCGGATCGATTTATCTCGCCCAGACTCTGAAGTTCACCGCGCCCGTGCGCCTGGATGATACGATCACCGTCAAGCTCACGATTATCGAGCTGTTATCGAAACAACGAGTAAGACTTTCGACTGTCTGTCAGAACCAGAAAGGCGAGACGGTGCTCGACGGCGAAGCGACAATTCTCATGGACGAAGGATGATGATAACAGACATGCCTGCTCCTGCCTTGTCGGTCGTGGACTCAGCCACTGACGATCGATTTCTCTCACGCGTGATCGAGACCGCCGACGGTCCGCGATCGTACAAGCTTTACGTGCCGTCGCGATATGACAAATCACGGCCCGCTCCTCTGCTTGTCGTCCTGCACGGGTGTACGCAGAATCCCGATGATATCGCTCGCGGCACCCGTTTCAACGAGCTGGGGGAACAGAGCGGCATGATCGTCGCCTACCCGGAGCAGCCTCAGAAATACAACGGATTGAAATGCTGGAACTGGTTCGACCCCGCGCACCAGACTCGCGGCAAGGGCGAACCCGCGCTCATTGCGTCGATCGCAGAGCGTGTGATGAATGATTACAGTGTCGACGCGCGGCGCGTTTTCATTGCAGGCCTTTCCGCAGGCGGCGCGATGGCACTCACAACTGCATATGCGTATCCCGAGCTCTTTGCCGCAGCCGGCATTCATTCCGGCATAGCCTACGCAGCAGTTGCGTCGGTGGCTGATGCAATGACTGCAATGCGAACGGGCGCACCTGATCCATCAGCGTTGCCTGCCGCGGTGGTGAGAGGGATGGGAAGCGCACGCCATTTCCCGGCCATCGTCTTTCAGGGCAAGGCAGACAAGAGCGTCAACTACGTGAATTCAAGCCAGATCGTCTCGCAGCTGGCCGCGTCCTGGAAACCGTCGCCCCTTTCGAAAATCGGCGAAAGCTCGGCTGAGAACGGCGGCTACCATTCTACGACGCGCCTCTATGGGAATGGCAAGGCGGTCATCGAGGAATGGGTGGTGGACGAGCTTGGGCATGCCTGGTCAGGCGGCTCGAAGGACGGAACCTATACCGATCCAAAAGGCCCCGATGCGAGCCGCGAGATGATTCGTTTCTTCCTGCAGCATCCCCGGAGCTGAAGTGAGCGCGGGCTGGCCGGTGTTCCCGAAGTACAACGATCCGCTGCGACACTGGAGGCATCTCGCTCCGTCGCGCATCGCACTCGTGGACAGGGCACGCGATATCCGGCTGAGCTATCGCGAAATGGATGAAGGTTGTGACAAATGGGCATCGCTGCTGCGAGGGCAGGGCGTAGAATGCGGCGACAGAGTTGCGGTGATTGCGGGCAACCGCATTGAAGTCGCCGAGCTCTTTTTCGCGTGTACCCGGATCGGTGCGGCACTCGTGCCGCTGAACTGGCGGCTCGCCCCGCAGGAGCTCGGCGCGATTCTCCGTCATGCTGAGGCGAAGCTTGTTATCGGCGAGGCGCGGTTCCGCGCCCCGCTCGAAGCAGCGATTGCCGGCGAAACCGATCGGTGGATAGACATCGACAGCGAGGCGCCGAAGTTTCTCCAAGCGGCGGGATCGGTTGGCGATGACGTCGTGCTCACTCCCGACGATCACGCACTAATATTGTATACGTCGGGCAGCACAGGTCACCCGAAAGGCGTGATAATTCCGCAGCGGCAGATCTTCTACAACGCCGTCGCCACTACCACCGCCTGGGAGCTTGGCTGCTCCGATATCGCTCCCGTGGCGACTCCGTTTTTCCATACCGGCGGATGGAATGTCTTTGCAACGCCGCTGTGGCACCGGGGAGGTACCGTCGTGCTGTTCGACCAGTTCGATCCGTCGGCGTTCATCGATGCAATCGCTGAAGAGCGCTGCACTGTTGCGCTCACTGTTCCGACACAACTCGTGATGATGAGTCAGGCCTCGAGCTGGGGAAGGGAACTGCCAGACCTCCGCTACTTCATCTCAGGCGGGGCGCCATGCTCGGGGTCGCTTGCGGCACAGGTTCGAGCGGCAGGTTACCCGCTGAGAGAGGGATACGGCCTCACCGAATGCGGTCCCAACTGCTTTGCGATCTCGAACGAGGAGTCCCTTCGTAATCCCGGGAAAGTCGGCAGGCCTGTTCCATTTCTCGAGATGCGTCTCGTTTCCGAGAGCGGCGACGACGTCAGCGATGGCGAGCCTGGTGAGCTGCTGCTGCGCGGCCCGCAGATGTTCGGCGGTTATCTCCATGACGAAGATCGCACGGCTGAAGCGCTCGCTCCGGGTGGATGGCTGCGTACCGGTGATCTCGCAACACGCGATGGCGATGGCCTTTACGCGATTTGCGGACGCCGAAAGGAGATGTACATCTCCGGCGGAGAGAATGTGTTTCCTGGCGAAGTCGAGTCCGCGCTTACCGGACATCCCTCAATTGCCGAGGTAGTCGTAGTCGGAGTTCCGCATTCCGTATGGGGTGAGGTCGGATGCGCTTTCATCCTTCCACGCGCCGGGCATGCAGCTCCTTCCGCAGACGAAGTCGTCGCATTCGCGCGAAAGAATCTTGCGGGATACAAGGTCCCCCGATGTGTCGTCGTGCTCCAGGAGTTTCCACGACTCGGATCAGGAAAGCCCGATCGGCGGGCACTTGCTGCTACTGCGCCGTCGGCCGAGCCTCAGGCGGTGGGTGCGTAGATGGCGAAGGCGAAGGGATCTCCACTAATTGCGACTGTCGAGTTCATTCGGGTCGAAAAGGGCGAGGAGACACTCGATCGTGTTCTCGCACGTCTTTCACCGGAAGACAGAAACATCGTCACGAGAGCAAAGCCGACTGACGAGGTTCCGCTCGACGTCGCGATCCGGCTCTGGCGCGCTGCCGACGAGGAGCTTCGGGGAGATGAGCCCGCTTGGGTCGAGCGTGCTGGTGGATTCTCCATCGAAGTGCCTGGAGTGAGGATGTACAGCGGCCTTCTCAGGAAATCGTCGCCGACCGAATTCCTCACTCAGCGCGTTTCACTTTTCCGGCTCTACTATCATCCGGGGAACATGGAGGTAGTCGAGGAGGAGGAAGAGCACGCGGTGCTTCGGCTTGTGGGATTCGATCAGGCTGATCCGCTCTTCTGTAGGAGACAGACGGGCGGCCTCCGCCGCGCGCTCACAGAAGCCGGTGGCTCGGAGCCGCTCGCGTCTCACGTTCGATGTGTCGTCGAAGGAGATGCCTTCTGCGAATGGGAGCTCCGTTGGCGGTAGCTGACGAAAGAACGCTGCGCGAGCTCGACGATGTTCGACAAAGGCTCGATGATCTCGACAGGCAGCTCCTCGGAATCCTTGCCCGGCGTTTCGAAGCCGGAAGTGAGGCGGCGCGACTGAAGGCACAGCTCGGAATGGCGATGCACGACCCTGCGCGCGAGGAGCAGGTCATGGAGCAGGCCGCGGAGTGGGCTCGCGCGGCCGGACTGCCTGAAGCGGAAGTTGCGGATCTGTTCCGCAGGCTCATCTCGATTTCGCGTACCGCGCAGATCAACTCGCGCGGCCAGCCTTAGTATCTTCAGGGCATGAACCCAACCCTCATGAAGAAAGGAATGGCCGACGCCATCGGTATCGACATCATCGAGATCGGTCCTGACAAGGTAGTGGCGACGATGCCCGTCGATGACCGCACGCGACAGCCTTTTGGACTGCTGCACGGCGGCGCATCGGCCGCACTCGCGGAAACAGTCGCATCCCTCGGCGCATTAATGAACGTGGACCGGGAAACTCAGGCTGCGGTGGGTGTCGAGCTGAACGCCAACCACCTGCGCGCGAAAACTGAGGGAATCGTGAAGGCGACCGCGACACCGTTGCATCGCGGCCGCACGATTCACGTTTGGGAAATCCGTATCGAGGATGAGGAGTCGCGTCTCGTCTGTGCGTCGAGATGCACGCTCGCCATCGTCAACCAGCGGGGTCAGCGTCCTCCGACGTAGGTGATCCTGTAGATCCGGCCGCCCTTGTCGTCCGTCACATACATCGACCCATCCGGCCCGGCTGCCATTCCCACCGGGCGGTGCTTCGCCCGGTTGGGATCGATCTCCTGTGCCGGCACACCGGCGAAATTGTCAGCGAAGATTTCGTACTGACCACTTGGGGCGCCATTGGTCATTGGTTGAAACACGATCTTGCCGCCGGCCTGCATTCCTCTCATGCGATTCCACGATCCATGGAACGTGATGAATGCGCCCTGGCCGTATCTGGCGGGAAAATTCGCGCCCTTGTAGAAGTGGAGATCGAGTGGCGACCAGTGCGCCGGGAATGTTGCGAGCGGAGTCTTCTTGCCGGCGCACCGTGTCGCGCTTCGCCCATCGCCTCCGTATTCCGGCGCATTCACGAGGCCTTTCTGGTCGAAAGCGTAGTAGCAGTATGGCCATCCGTAGTCGTCGCCGGGGTTGAGCTGAAGCAGCGACTCCGCGGGATTCTCGTTGTTGTACGCAGTGTCCGGGAAAACCCTGGGCCAGCTCTGCGTCAGCTGATCCCGGCCATGCGTCATCGCATAGAGTTTTCCGTCCGGCCCGAAAGCCATGCCCGTGCTGTTTCGCGCGCCAGTGACGACTCGCGCAGCCGGAGTGAATTGCTGTCCGGTCTTGTTCGCGTCGAATTTCCAGACCCCCGCGCGCGTCTCCAGCTCGGCGCACGGATCGTTACCCGGTGATTCGCGCTCGCGGTCCTTGACCTGGCAGGAATTTGTGGCCGAGCCGACGTTGATGTAGAGGGAGCCGTCGGGGCCGATCGCGAAATTGCGCGCTCGGTGGCCAGGGTTGAGCGGTAGACCTGTGACAATCGCTTCGGCGGACCCGCTCGGAACGAGCTCATTCGGACCTCGGCGGTATCGATTGATGGTCTCGCCCTGATCGACGTAGAGAAATCCGTTGTGCAGGGCGATGCCTGTGTTTCCCTTCCCGGGGATTCGCTCGATCCGATCCGCTCGACCGTCATTGTTCGTGTCGCGCAACCCCAGGAAAGCAGCCCTGGTGACCGTATCGTTCGGTCGTGTTCCCTCGATTGCCACGTAGACATCGCCGTTGTCGGCGACGGCTACATATCTGGAGCGGCCGACGCTGTCAGCGAAAACCGACGCGCAGAAACCCTCGGGAACCGTTATTTCGGCGTTGTTCGCGCACGCCGGCGTCGAGCCTGTGGTGGCGACTGTTCCCGATGTTGCGCATGCCGTGACTAACATTGCGATCGTGATAATTGAACGGAGCTGAATCATCGTATGGACCTGTCGTTGTGGGGAGTTGCCGTTTCCGAAGGCAAATCGCACACC
>DASWQD010000250.1:0-3915 GCA_036398255.1 Gemmatimonadaceae bacterium
CCTGAGGCCGCAAAGTCTGTAGTCCTCGACCCTCGAAGATCCTCAATCCTGGGTCCGCGATCATCCCAACGGGTAGCGAGTCAAAACCGACCCACTACGAAGCTACGCGAGCCCTCGCAGCTGCCGCGGTGTAAGCAGCCAAAGGAGAGTTCCCGAGTTTCGCTGCGGCGTGGACTCGAAGTCCACGAGGCACGCTCCGCCTTTCTTGAGCTGCATTCGGGATTCGCTTGCGCCAAAGAGCAGCCAGGACACGAGCGTGCTCAGATGCGGCTCGTGTCCGACGATGGCGAGCACTTCCGAGTCTGTGAAGGTGCGCGCCCACTCTTCGAAATCCTCGAACGCAATTCCGGGGACGAGCGACGCGCACAGCTCGGCCTGATCCCGCCCGTAGACCTCGGAGATTATCTCGGCTGTCTCGATCGCGCGCGTGTATGGACTCGTCCCAAAGCTGTCGATCTTCTCGACGAGTGTTCGGAGGCCCTTGGTATTCTTGCGCATGCGCTTCGCGCCGTAGGGCGTGAGTGGTCTGCGGTCATCCGATTCGCCCTTGTCGGCGAACTCCTCGGCGTCCATCGCGATCGCGTGCCTGATTACGAGCAGCTTCATGAGAGGAGGTCCTTTTTGTGACGAAATGGGTCCGGGGAAACATACCCTTTGCAGCCTACCCGGTGCGCGATGTGCAAGGCAGAGGAGTGGTTTTCGCGTCAAAATGGAGGCTGAAAATGCGAACCGCTACTCTCACGCTGGCCTTGATCGCTGCCCTTGCCTGTTCCCGCACGGTGAAGGTGGAAACAGATCCGTCAGCGGCCAAGGCAGACGTCGACGTTCAGGCACCGGGCGTTCCGGAAACATGGAGCGGGACCCTGGCGGCAGTTGGCATGTCAGGTATCAGCGGAACGGCGACAGGCACGACCGCGAACGACGCTTCGCACATCACTGTGAACGTGTCGGGCGGAACGGCGGGAGCGACACTGCCGTGGCATGTACACGAAGGAAAATGCGGAGATGCGAGTCCGCCGATCGTCGGTGACGCAAGCGCTTATCCCGCGCTGGTCGTGGGAGCGGACGGACGCGCGTCGGCTACTGCGCACCTCACGCTCAAGCTGAACGAGGCGAAGAACTACATCGTGAACATCCACGCATCGCCGACCAACCTCGGCACGATAGTGTCGTGCGGAGACTATAACGACTGATCGTCAGCCGCTGATCAGGCGCGCCATCGCAGTGGAGTCGTCGTCCCAATCGGTACGCGGCTCTGCTGCGAGCCGCGCGAATGTCCAGAGCCTCACGCGGTCGTAGTCCACCTCGAGCAGGTCGGCAACCCGCTGCATTGTATCGAATGGGTCGATGCGCAGGCGGTCGCGTGAATTGAGCAGGTGCTGCGTCGCGTCATACGCGCGGTCGCCAACGTACGGCTTCGGGTCGATCACGAGCCACGGCTGCCGGCGTGATTGAAGCACGTTACCCGCGTGCAGATCAGTCGCGAGCAGCACGTTCGACAGCGAGCTGCGCGAAAGATTCTCGAGGAGATGCAGTCCCTCGGTGACGAGGCTCGCATCGTGCCACGCCGATCTCACGCGCAATGATTCCGCAATCCATTGACTCGTCATGTCGGACAGCGAACGAAACGGGTGCGGCTCGTCCGGAACGCGCCAGAAACGCTTCAGCAGTCCGGCGATGACGACGTCCTGATCGGGCTGAAAGAGACTCCTGAGATGCGTCCCGGGTTCGCACCGCTCGAGCAGCATCGCGTTGTATTTCTCGTCCGAGCCGAGGAGACGCACCGTCGGATCCCCATCGAGAAGGCGAAGCGCTGCGATCTCATGCCGCGCCTCGGTGTGAGGCATGCCGAGCTTGAAGACTGCCGCGCTTCCATCGCGCCGGGTCGCGGGCGCAACCCACGAGCAGCTCACCTCTTCGTTGTCGTACGGATCGCCAAGAGTGAGCGACCAGCGCGACGCGAGATCGGAGATTACGGCAGGGATCGACTTGAGCCAGAGCTCCCGCTCGGGCGATCCTGCACACGCAGCAGCGAGTCGTGACGAGATTTTGATCAGGCAGGCACCGCAGGTTCAGGAATAGTCGGCACTGGCGCCACCGGCACCTCGAAATTCAGCCGCCTGCCGAATTCACGGCGAAGCAGGTACATGCTCAGTCCAAGTTGAACGAACACCGACAGAACGGAGAGCCACCACACCCAGGTCAGGTCGAATCCGGCCATCCGCGAGAGAATCACCGCCGGTATCGCGACGAGAAGAATGCGCACGCTCGAAGTGAGAAGCGAAGGAATCGTGTTGCCCATCGCCTGGAACATGCTCGAGTTGACGAAGATGAGCCCGGACGCGACGTAGTTGAGCGAGATGATGCGGAGATATTCCTCGCCGACGCCAATCGCCGCGGGGTCGTCGGAGAAAACATCGACGAGCGCAGCCGGCGCGATGTGACAGAGAATGGTGAACAGCAGCATCACCGCCGATGCCATGATCGCAGCGCGCTTGAACGTCTCGCGCACGCGATCGGACAATCGTGCCCCGAAATTCTGGCCGGCGACCGGCGCGACTGAGAATCCAAGCGCAACCACCGGCATGAAGCCGGCCTGAACGATTCGTCCTCCGATGCTGAACCCGGCCTGAGCCGCAGGACCGAAGGGGCGCGAGATCGAGTACACGATCAGCAGGTACAGCGACATCAGGGCAAACTCGAATCCCGATGGAAGGCCGATTGCGAGAATCCGTTTCCACGTCGCAATGCGCGGCTTCCAGTCAGCCGACATGAACCGGAGATACGAATCGCGTGGAAGGAAATACGTCGTCATCCAGATGACACCGACGATCACCGATATGAGTGTGGACATCGCGGCACCGGTCACGCCGAACGCACGGCCGGTCAGCCATCCGAAAATGAGAATCGGCGCCAGCACCATGTTGAGGAGGACGGTCACCGTCGCGACGATCATCGTCGGCTTGAAGTTGCCGACTCCGCGCAGCGCCGCTCCCATCGCGACCATCGCAAACTGGAGCGCCATCGCCGGGATGAACCAGAGGAGATACTCGCCGGCAAGCTTTTCCGTCGTCGCATCCGCGCTCATCGCATGCGCGTACGCGGGTCTCAGCGCCAGGCCGACGACGAGGAACAGAATTCCCGTAATCGCCGACAACACCTGCGCCTGATTGAACATCATGCAGGCATCGTCATGCGCCTTGCGGCCGACGGCGTGCGACACCACAGTCGTTGTGCCGACTCCCAGCATCTGTGTCAGCGCGAGATTGATGAAGCTGATGTTTCCGGCGATTCCAACCGCCGCGACGGCATCTGTTCCCAGCCTGCCGACCCAGTAGAGGTCGATGAGGAAGTAGAGGGTCTGGAAAACCATCATCACGAGCATGAAGCTCGTGGTCTTCAACAAGTGCCTGTTGAGACTGCCGCTTGTGAGATCCTGCATGTGTTCAGATACTATTAACCGCCGACATTTTCAAGGCTGAGCACGGCGATGACAGCAGCTTTCATGCTTGTGCGTCACTTGTTCTCGATCGTTGTGCTCCCCGTCACAATGACGATCCTGATTCCGCGCTGGTTGCTCGCGGGATACGGGATGAGAGCGATTTGGCAGGCGGACTCCACCATCGGAGTGATTGGGCGCATCGCCGGCGGCTTCATCTTTCTCGCCGGCTTCGCACTCTTCAGCTGGTGCCTCTACCTGTTCGCCGCGCGAGGGAAGGGCACTCTCGCCCCGTGGGATCCCCCGCGCAAGCTTGTCGTCTCAGGTCCCTACCGGTACGTGCGCAACCCGATGATCAGCGGGGTTCTCCTCATCATCGCCGGCGAAGCGGTGTTTCACGGCTCGCGCACGCTCGCGATGTGGCTGCTGACATTCTTCATCATCAACCAGATCTATTTCATGATCAGCGAAGAGCC
>DASWQD010000251.1:0-7516 GCA_036398255.1 Gemmatimonadaceae bacterium
CACCTCGAGCCAGGCGGCCGACGAGGCGGGCTGGGTCGTCTCGGTGACGCCGCGCGGCGGGTGGATACCGGCGGTGATTGCGGGGCGGACCGGAGTCGGGCTCAGCCAGCGGGCCCAGGCCTTCGTGACCCGTGCGGAGGATGGGCCGTTCAACGTCATCGAGCCGGGCAAGCGTCCGCGGGTCACGCTCACTCCGACCATGGCGCTGAAGGAGGGGCTTCCGTACCTGTCGTTCGCAGTCCAGGGCGGTGACTCGCAGGATCAGAATCTCCTTCAGTTTTTCCTGAACGTGGTGGAGTTCGGCATGACTGTTCAGCAGGCGACCGAAGCGGCGAACATCAACAGCTATCAGATGCGCTCATCTTTCGGTGCGCACGAGTCGAGGCCAGGCAGAATGCTCGTCGCGCGCTCGACTCCCGACAGCGTGCGCGCGGCGCTGGTGCGAATGGGCTACACGCTCGAGTTCGAGGAACGCACGTCGGGGCCCATCAACGCGATTTTCTTCGACCGCCGACATGGCACATTCTGGGGCGGATCATCAAACCACGGTGAAGATTACGGGATAGGCTGGTAGTTCCAAAAAAAAACCGCAACAACAAGACGAGAGTTAGTTGTTTCTGATTCCGGCCAGCGGACTATTGCCAGCTGAGATCGGCATCGATCGCCGGAAGAGAAGAGCGATGACGTCCTCGGTCAGAGTTTTCATTACCGCCTCCGGTTTCACGCGCGACGTCACGCTGCGCGCTTCCGGACCGTGCCACTGATGCCATGCGTAGCGATTGTTTCCGGCTGTCTTCCCACCGGGATGGTGAAACACCACCATCGCGTTGCTAGCAGTCGGCATGCGCACTTCGACGCCCCATTTCGTTCCGTCGGCGTCCTTGAACAGTCTCATTTCTCTTGCCATTCGGTTTCCCTGATGGAAGCAACGGGCTGCCGTCCGGCAAATCCCGCATCTTCTTCGTGCCAGTATTGTACCGACTCCTCTCCGAGCTGCCAGCAAAGGAGCACGGGTCGGCCGTCCACCTCTGCCGGAAAATCGACGAGTCCGGTGTCTATTCCCTTGATCTCCACGCCGAGCTCGCGAATCTCGGCAATGTAGCCATCGATGTCGCGCGCGAGCTGCTGCGTCTCGCGCTCGAGGCGATCGGCCTCATCGTTCGGCTGATCGATCGTCCGGTTGGCAGCGACCTCTTCGTATTCGCGAACCTTCTCCTGCCATCTCCAGTAGTCGCGAACCGCATCGCTCACAATTCGCCGAATCAGGGGCAGAGTCCGGTTGGCGTCCTCCACGGTGAACGTCGTGCGCATGAGCGAACTCTGCTCACGCAGAACGTCGAGGTCAAGCCTGCGAGAGCGCCGCGCGCTCGGAGTTTCGCTCCTCGAGCCGGCGCTGTCTCCGCGCCTTCGCCGCCTCATACCGTCTGACTTCTTCATCGGTCTCCGGCACGAGTCGCGGTACCTCGATGGGCTTGCCGTTCCGATCGATCGCGACGAACGTGAGATAGCACGAGTTGGTGTGACGACGATTGCCCGTCTGGAGATCCTCGGCCTCCACTCTCACGCCGACTTCCATCGACGTTCGGCCTACGAAGTTCACGCTGCACTTCATGATGACCAGGTCACCCAGGTGAATCGGCTCGCGGAAATCGACGCGGTCCACCGACGCGGTGACGCAGGTGCTTCGCGCGTGACGGATGGCGCACACCGCCGATGCAGTGTCCATCATCGCGAGGATCACCCCGCCGAACACCAGGCCGAGATTGTTGGAGTGCTGCGGCAGCATCAGCTGCGACGTCTCGTGCTGTGTCTCGCGGACGGTGCGCGACTCGAGCCTCACGCTCACTGATTGAATGAGGCGAGCCGATTCAGCCCCGTGTCCATCACCAGCTGAGTCTCGACATCTTCTGCACGGGCCTCGTCGAACGCGTTTGCGAGCGCCCGCCTTACACGGCCGTCAACACGTGGCTCGTCGAGCCAGAAGATCCGCGGCAGCCTCGATCCGACGTAGCCCAGCATCCACTCATGACCGCGCAGGTCGCGAAGCACCATTTCACTTTCCTGCCGCTCCTGGTTCCAGCGAGCGATCACATCGTATCCCGCGTGCCGCCATCGAACGCGATCCCCTTCCCTCACGCCCCCGGCGCCGATTATCGAAGTGTCCTTCACCAGCGCATCGAGGGCTACGATCGAGCCCGACCTGATGTCGATCGCGCCGGTTGACGAGTCGGACTGCTGGTAATCGTTTCGCTCGAGGGTGACACGCCGATCGTACAGCACATAAGGTCCGACAACCGCGAGAATGTCGGATTCAGCGCTTGCCGCAACCCGCACGTCGTCGCTTCCGTCTTCCTCAGGATCGAGAAGCCGTGCCTCCGGATTCGTCGTGAGATACGCCTTCTCCCACGCCGAAACCTTCGAGTCCTCCCACAGCAGCTTCTGCGCGCCGCTCACGACGTCACGACTGTAGATCGGCTCGCGCGAAAAAATCGCGTCCTCGTAGGATCGCGTGACCTCCCCGACATATACTTCATAGAAGCGGTTATTGGCGCTCGTCAGGATTAGAGGCGAGGTCCGCGCGCTGATCCCCCGCGGTCCGCTGCGCACCCAGTACGTCGAGCCCGCGTCTGCCACGAGAAACTCGGCGGACGGGGGCTGGGGTGCGGGCAGCGAGCAACCCGCAATCGACAGAAAAAAGAGCCAGCTTGGGGATTTCATTGCTGGCAAATATAGTGCATCATGCCCGGCCCAACCTTACGATATTGCAACAGTTCATGCGCCCAATCCTGTTCCTGATCCTCGCGTCGGCGGCCTGTTCCGACAGCCGCTCCGCAGCCACCGAAATAGCCCAGTCAGCCGCCGACTCGGCGACGAAGTCGAAGATCGGAGCGACAACCGCGTCGGCCCAGCCGGCACCCCCTTCGCAGACCGGAAGCTTTTCCGCGGAGCTTCAGAAGCTTCGCACTGACCGGGATGCGCCGATCCGCGGCCTGTACGTGAATCGGTTCGCGGCGCAGGGCCGCAAGAAGATGCAGAGGCTGATCGCGATCGCCGACTCCACGGAGATCAATGCGTTCGTCATCGACGTGAAGGACGAGTTCGGCCTCAACTACAACTCGACCGACCCGATGCTCCAGAAGAACGCGGGCACGCAGACCAAGGTCTCGAACCTCAAGGCGCTGGTCGACACGCTCAACGCGCACGGGATCCTGCCGATCGCGCGCATTGTCGTGTTCAAGGACTCGGTCGCCGCCCGAATGAATCCGAGCTACGTGATTCGCAAAGCGGACGGGTCGCCATGGCGCGACCACAAGGGCCTCACCTGGGTCAATCCATACGCCAACTCGATCTGGGAATACAACTTCCGAATTGCTGAAGAGTCTGTCAGGATGGGATTCGGTGAGATTCAGTTCGATTACATCCGGTTCCCCGAGCCGTACAGGAGCCTTCCGGCGCAGGTATTTCCCGAATCCAATGGGCGCAGCAAGACCGATGCGCTCGCGGAATTCCTCGTCGCAGCCAAGAAGCGGATCGACAAGCTCGGTGTGAGGACGACTGCCGACATCTTCGGGCTCGTCTCGACAGTCGGAGGTGCGCTCGAGATCGGACAGCGGTGGGAGCCGATGGTGAAATCGGTCGACGTCGTGCTGCCGATGGTCTATCCCTCACATTATCCGCGCGGATCGTTTGGAATTCCCCGGCCGAATGCCGACCCGTACAACGTCATTCACACCGCCATATCGCGCGGCCGCGTTCGCACCGAAGCACTCGGCCTGAAGGGCGAGCGTGTGAGACCCTGGCTTCAGGCGTTCACGCTCGGACCGCCGAAGTACGGCCCGGGCGAGATCGAGGCGCAGAAGAAGGCTGTGTACGATTCCGGTTACGAGAGCTGGGTGATGTGGCACCCCGGATCGTCATACGACATCTTCGTTCCCGCCCTCGAGAAGACCCTGGTCTCCCGGGCGAAGAAACCTCCCGTTCCGCCAAAGGTTACCAGTTTCCGTTAGCGACTGGAGTTGATCTGCAGGGTGAGGGAAAAGGTGTTGTGAGACGGTGAGACCGGTGAGAAAGCCAGATCTAAAACCCTTTCGCTGGAATCGCGCACAAAGCCAAGGTCGATCAGCGCTTCGCGGGAGGACCAACTTCGGCCGGAGGGAGTGCTCCGGCTGGAGGCGGAGGCGTAGCGGGAGAAGCACCCTTTGTATCCCGTGTAACCGTCACTGACGGCTCGGCTCCGCGCGTGATTGAGATCACTTTGCCGTTGCGCCTGATTGTGATCGTGCCGTCGGAGCCCGTCTCGATTTCCCGGACTGCTTCTCGAACGCTCGTCCTCGTCGCCTCGACCACGGCCGGAAGCACCATGCTGAACGCGAACCAGACCGCGAGCGCGCCGAGCGCCCACAGGGCCATGACTTTCTTGTTGAACAGCGGCTCCTGCACGTAGGGGGGAGCAGCGTCGCGCAGCGGCTCGAGCCCTGCCTCATCGAATGAGTCCAACGGAATCAATCCGGTATCGCGCACGCGCGTCTCGGCGGCGCGCTCTTGAGGATCCTGCATCACTCCCTCCTTCAATTTCTCGTACGAATGCTACCGGAATTTGGTGACAACACTATAATTGCCACATGGTCACGACAGCGAAGATAAACGGCATGAGCTGCTCCCACTGCGTGCGCGCGGTTTTTACCGCGCTCGGCGGAGTGCCCGGAGTGGCGCGCGCCGACGTGTCGATCGGCCAGGCCGTCGTCGAGCACGACGGAAGCGTGTCGCATGACGCAATTCGCGAGGCAATCTCCATCGCCGGCTACGACGTCGCGGAGTTCGGCGAGGACCGGCGCGCCCTTCCGGTGGTGTGATGAAGGGAGATCGGCAGACTCCCCACCATACGCCAACGGGCGAATATGAAGTGAGGGGAGTAGCCGACCTGCTCGCACCCGACATTCTCGACCTCCTCGACGAGGACGTCGCCAGCATTCCGGCGGAGACGGAGGAGATGCATCCCGCCGATCTCGCCGACATTGCCGAAGCTCTCCCGCGAGAGCGAGTCGCGGATCTGCTTCGCGCGCTTCCGCCGGAACGGGCGGCTGATGTTCTCGAGTACCTCAACGAGGAGCTGCGGTCCGAGGTTCTCGAGCGGCTGCCGACTCGCCAGGCCGCCGCCCTCGTCACGGAAATGACTCCGGACGACCGCGCCGACGTTCTCGAGGATCTCGAGGAGGAGCGAGCCGACGAGATTCTCGCGAAGATCCCCACCGCCGAGCGCGAGGAAACCGAGCGGCTGCTCGCATATGAGCCCGACACGGCGGGCGGGCTCATGACCACCGAGTTCGTCTCGGTGTCGGAAGACGAAAAGGTCGAGGATGCACTCGCGGGAGTTCGCCGGATTGCGCGAGGTGGACGGCGCGAAGCGATGCACGCCATTTACGCCGTCGATGGAACCGGCGCGGTGAAGGGCGTGATGTCTCTCCACGAGCTCCTCGCTGCACCGGAAGGCGCACTCATTCGCGACGTCGCCTGGGAAGAGGTGGTGACGGTTCCGCCGACGATGGACCGGGAGGAAGTCGCGCGGCTCACGTCCAACTACGACCTCGTCGTCCTTCCCGTCGTCGACGAGCAGCATCGAATACTCGGCGTGGTCACAGTGGACGATGTCATCGACGCGCTCGTCGAGGAGCACACCGAGGACGTGCAGCGCTTCGGAGGAATGGAGGCGCTCGACGAGCCCTACACGCAGATCGGTTTTCTGTCGATGGTCCGGAAGCGCGGTGGATGGCTGTCGATACTGCTGATTGGCGAGATGGCGACCGCCACGGTGATGAAGCATTTCGAGATCGAGATCGGGCGCGCGCTCGTGCTCACTCTCTTCATTCCGCTCATCATGAGCTCGGGCGGAAATTCCGGATCGCAGGCGACCTCACTCATCATTCGCGCGATGGCCCTCGGCGAAGTGAAGCTCAAGGACTGGTGGCGCGTGGCCCTGCGTGAGCTTCCATCGGGGATCGCGCTCGGGTTGATACTCGGGCTGCTCGGTGTCGCGCGCGTTCTTGTGTGGCAGCAGTTCGGCATTGGCGGCGGGTACGGCGAGCACTACGTGAGGATTGCCGCGGTGGTGGGCTTCGCGCTGCTCGGCGTGGTGACGTTCGGTTCTCTCGCCGGCTCGATGCTGCCGTTCGTGCTGCGTCGGATCGGATTCGATCCCGCAAGCGCCTCAGCGCCGTTCGTCGCGACACTTGTCGACGTAACGGCGCTGAGTATCTACTTCTACGTGGCGGTTGTTTTCCTTCGCGGTACTCTGCTATAGGCCGCTACGCGATCGAGCCCTGGATCAGGGGTCGGTCAGGATCTGGACGTTGTCCACTCCCCACGACTCGTCATAGTTCGACTGCAGGTTCGCATTCGGAACCGAGAAGACGAGATAAAGGGGGCTTCCGTTGCCGCACGGATTGGTCCCCGCGAACGACAGCTTGTACCACGAATCGCCGGCGCTCATGTCCTGCGGAGTGTGCGACGTAGGATCGTTAATGAAACCGAGGGCGTCGACAGCAAACGCGCCGCGGAAAGCCGGCCCGCCGCCCTTCCCATTGTTATAGGAATCGGGGAAGCTCTGCTGGACAGTCTTCTGATTCGAGAACGTGGTGGTGATCAGGTTCCTCACCGCAAGTCCCGTCGGCGTGCATGCAACGCCTGCGCTCCAGATATCGGCGCCCCACTGCTTTCCACTCTGCTGGCCGTCGCCATCCCATGAGCCGATGACGTACAGGTCGAAATTGATCTGGAACTTAGACCCGCCGTTCAGCACGGACAAAGCGAGCTTGTGATTGTCGAGCCGACCGATGAAGCGGTTGGAGTTGTCGTTGTACACAGCTGCGAAACTCGGTGCTGCTGCGCCAAATCCGCCGTCGAGATCCGTGACGGAGAATTCGGTTCCGGAGGCGCCGGAGAAGCCGCCTGCGTTGAAGTTGAACGCATCGTTGGTCAGTGTCCCCGCGACCGAAATGACCGGATCACCAGGCTTTGTGTACGATGGCTCGAGGGTAGAGGTGGGAGAATTGCCGTCACTGCACGCAACGATCGCAATCGCCGCGAGTGACAGAGGGTAGAGGGGTTTCATACGATCGCTCCGTGATCGCCAAGTTTGTGCCGGCACTCGTGCCGGCGACGAACCTTCATCGGCGGCCAGGCTATCTCGGTGGACTAGCGCCGAGATCCTTCGGCTTTGCGGACCGGTCTCGCGACCGGGGTGCTCTTATCGGCGGAGGCTGCTAACGTAAACCCTTGTTGGCAAACGGCGGGCCACAAATTCCGCGAGTCGGATTTCCGTCGGGGATGTCCTCGGCGGGTCACAAAATACCGTCACCCGGAAACCGTTCCACAAGAAATACTACCACCCGTTTGATAGCTTGGGGAGGGGTCCTCCTTTTGTAGAGTGAAGCTCTAGCCGGCTTCCGCGAGCACACGGTCGGCGGGAGCCCTGGTCGCGCCGAATGTGCCGAAATCCGGTCCCGTATCTACATCCGCA
>DASWQD010000252.1:0-4245 GCA_036398255.1 Gemmatimonadaceae bacterium
CTCGATATTCATGACCCAAATATAACGGCGGGTCGTTGATTGGAGACTTGTGCCTTCAGGCGCTGGCGCGTCCCCTGAATCGCCATGCGCCCCAGAGAATTCCAAGCCGGGCCATGGTTCCGAGCGACGTCCGCGGCCTGAGCGAGTCGGTCGTCGCCTGCTCCAGAGCGTCCAGGACCGCTGCATATCCGATCACGCACGCGGCCGCACAACGCTGCGAGTCCTCGGCGAGCATCGAGATTCCGGGCAGAGAGCGCTCGTAAAGCGCTCGAGCGCGGCCAATCTCGAAAATCAGCAGGCGACGCCACCGCGGGTCATGCGCGAGGGCGGCATTTCCAATCACCTCATCGCGGGAAAGCGAAAAACGAGCGAGCTCTTCGTCCGGCAGCAGACGCCTGCCCTCGCGCGCGTGAACCGCGCTGTCCCTGAGAATCGCAGTGAGCTGCATTGCGACGCCGAGCGTGCGAGCGTGAGAAAGCGCGATCTGCTGCTTGGTGGGGCCGCCGGGAATTCCCAGGACCTGAGCGCAGAGAATTCCCACCGTATTGGCGATTCGATCGCAGTGACTCTCGAGCTCGTCCCATGTGGCACAGTCCGACCGCTCGTCGCATGCGATTCCGTCGAGCAGATCGAACAGCAATGAAGGGTCGAGATGGAATTCGCGGACTCCCCAGCGGATTTCCCTGAGGATCGCGCCTCGCGGGCGTCCTTCAATGGCTTCCGCCAGATCTCTTCGGAAGTCGAGGAGCTTGCGGGCCGATGCCTTCGTGTTCTTCCCGCCCGAGCGGGAGATTTCATCGACCGCCGTCGCGAACGAATAGAACGCGTGTGACGCGCGACGCTTGCGCGGTGGAAGGAAATACGTGGCGAGGGTGAACGCGCGTGCTTTCCGGCGGACGACTCTCTCGCAGTAGAGAGAATCAGCGCGGACGATCGAAGTCATTTGACAGTTTCAGCGAGTCAGACGCGGTCTTCGAGTCCTTTGACTCCCGACATTTCGGCGCACGACGCGCAGCAGTAGAAGGTGCCGCTGCTTTCCAGGCCGTGTCCGATGATGCGACATCCGCAGTGCGCGCACTTTGGTGCGAGGGCGTGGATCGCGCACTCGAAGGAGTCGAAGATGTGCGTGCTGCCGGCCATCGTGACTGTGAACGACTTGTCGTAATTGTTGCCGCAGACTTCACATTTCGCCATGCAGACCTCTTGATTGACCGGCTGCGATACTGCGGATTTCGGGCCAGAGGTTTACGTTAACGCGAATGTGCGGCCGATCTTCCCTGCACGACGCACCGGTGAGCTTTCTAGAGCGGTTCAGGCTTCCGCCGGTCGTTCCCGGCTTTCGGCCGCGGTACAACATCGCCCCGTCGCAGGAGCAACTCACCATACTACTCGGCAACGATGGGCAACCGGAGCTGCGGCCCCTCCGGTGGGGACTGGTTCCATCGTGGGCAGCCGACCGCGCGATCGGGTCGCGAATGATCAACGCGCGATCCGATTCGCTCGCGACGCGGAGATCGTGGGAGTTTCTCCTGCGGAAGCGGCGCTGTCTCGTGCTCGCCGACGGATACTATGAATGGACGTCGTCCGGCAGGACACGCACGCCGATGTTCTTTCACCTCTCCGGGCATCGGGCGTTCGCGCTGGCGGGAGTCTGGGACAGGTGGGAGGGGAGCGGGGACGCAGTGGAATCGTGCGCAGTGATCACCACCGATGCGAGCCCGCTCGCTGCGCAGGTTCACCATCGGATGCCGGTCGTGCTCACCCTCGACAGGGCGGAGGAATGGCTCGACGAGTCCACGCGAACGAGGCGCGCAGTCGAGCTCATGGCGCCTTATGAGGCGCCTGATCTCGAGTACTACGAGGTGAGCCGGTACGTGAACAGTCCGGCGAACGACTCGCCGGACTGTATCGCGCCAGTCACCTGATCAATCGGCTCTTTCGGCGTCGAGGTTGATCGACGTCTCGGCGATCTGGGTGAGGAGCTTGTCGGTGTCGCCCTCCTCGTTCAGCGTCGTCTGCAGGAGCTCTGCCTGATCCTCGTAGCCGAGCTGGCGCGCGTACGTGCGAACGCATCCGTAGCCTGCCATCTCGTAATGCTCGACGTGCTGCGCAGCAGCGATAAGGCCGGCGTCGAGAACGTCAGCGTCGGGCTTTTCCTTGATGAGGTCCGCTGCCTCCTCGATCAGTCCTTCCATGCCAACGCACTTCTTGCCGCGGGGGCTCACCTCGAGGTCGGCGCAGATTCTCTCCAGCCGCTCGACGTGCTTTTCAGTCATCTGCGCGTGGCGGCTGAATGCCTGCTTCAGCTCGGGATGATTGGCTGCCTTCGACATCTTCGTGAGGCCCTTGATAATCTGCTTTTCGGCGCTGTACAGGTCTTTGAGCTCTTCGACGTACAGGTCCTTCAGGGTTTCCATGTCCATTGTGCCGCTCCGTTGTATCGGGTGAGTCTGAGCGATCAGGAGGGCAAGTGAAATGCCACTGGCGACTTTCCCGTTTCTGGTCCAGACACCATTTTCAGCACACTATGAGACCACACTTCAGTCTGCTTTTCCTTGCCGCCGCCGGATGCGCATCGACGCCCGGCAGTCCCGCCACCGCGACTCGTGACCGGATCGTCGCGACCGACGACCGTACCGGCTCTACCGTCCGCGCCGTGAATGACGTGGATGCCACGAGAGTCACCCTGCCGGCGACGGCGGATCAGGTCTTTGCAGCCGTTGCGTCGAGCTACGCATTCCTGAAAATCCCCATCACCCATGTGGACCGGACACTCGGCGAGCAGGGCAACAAGAAGTTCGTCATGTCCCGGACGTTCGACGGGCAGCAGGTGTCGCACTATCTCAACTGTGGCAGCGATCCCTTCGGCGGTCCGAACGCGAACTCCAATCCGGTGAACGTATCGATCGTGACTCGGGCCCGCGCGCAGGGTGGAACGGGCACGCTTCTCGAGACGATCATCACCGGCGTCACCTACAAGGGAGGCGGGAGCACGGGTCCGATCTACTGCGCGACAACCGGAGCGATGGAATTGCATCTCGCCGAGATGGTCGCATCGCGGCTGGACAAGGATCAGTAGCGGAAACGCTCAGGAAGCTGGTTCTTCGGGAAGGAGCGGCTTCCTGCCGAGCAGGTGGGATTGTATGTGCCACTCGTCGCGCCTCACGCGAAGAATCATCGCGTACGCGGCCGTTTCTCTCGTGGCGGTGGTCCCCGCGTGAATGAGCTCGTAGCTCATCGTCCCGCGCACGTAGGCCAGCTCGTCGCTCAGGTCGAACTCGTCCATCGTGAAATGCACGCCGCGCATCCTGCCGAGCTTCGAGGCAAACGCAGCCTGAATCTTTGACTTCCCCTGAATGACCTCTTCGCCGAGGATAATGGTTGCGTTCGGCGTGTACAGGGCTGTGGCGAGTCCAGGGTTGGAGTCATCCCACAGGCCGCCGAGGCTCCCGAGCAGGCTCGCGATCTGGTTTCGAACGTGAGCGCGGTAGAATGCAGCTTCGGTTCGCAGCTTGCCGACGTTGCCGCCCATTCCGGGCTCCACCTGACCGTGGACCGGCGTAGCCGTAACGGCGAGAATTGCGAACGCCAGCGAGAACGCGCGCGAGCTGGTGCAAATCGCTTTAATTCTGTCTGCTGAAAAATTTGGCACGGGCGGCGCGAAAGACTGGATACTGAACGGAAAAAACATCGGGAATACAGCGCACTGTATATAGCCGTACGTCACGCGTTGCCGCTACGGCGGGAATCAGCTCGAGACGCCGGAAACAACTCCGGCCAATACGAGACAACGGCGCGGCGCTTGCTTGAAACAATTTCAAACGGGAGGTTCGAATGCAGCTCAGCTTGAGTGATGACGAGGCGCATACGTTAAGGCGGCTGCTTCACGACTACCTGCCGGAGCTGAAGAGGGAGGTAGCCCGCACGGATGCGCGCGATTTCCGGCACGAGCTCGCGCATCGACAGGACGTGTGCGAACGGGTGCTGGGAATGCTCGACGATGGCGGAGCCTGAGGTTCGCCTTTTCCAATGCGAAAGGGGGGACTCGAACCCCCACGGATTGCTCCACTGGATCCTAAGTCCAGCGCGTCTACCAGTTCCGCCACTCTCGCTCCCGCGACGTAATCATACACTCGACGCCGTTCCTGTTGCCATTGAGTGTGACGGACCACAAGTTGAAAAGTCTCCAATCCCCGGCCACATGCCTAACTGGTCTCGTTTCATCCGGGTCGCGCGCGCGCGACA
>DASWQD010000253.1:0-9256 GCA_036398255.1 Gemmatimonadaceae bacterium
GATCGAGCCGCTAACAGATTGTCGTGAATCCCGACTCAGGGAAAGACCCAACAACCGCCGTTTCGGCGGACTCGGCGCATCTCGGCGGACTCGGCGGCAAAAAGTCCGGGGGTTGGCTTGTTCGACGAGCCCACTCCAAAGCCGGAAGACCCATTCTCCCGCCTTCTTCCTCTTCTTCCTGCCTAAAGCTTTTGGTAGAGGGTATCAGGAACCAGCTTCATGATCCCCATGATGACTCTCCACTTCCCCGGGAGATAAACCGTCCCGTTCGAGCTTTGCGCGGCGGCGACAATCTGCTCGGCGGCATCGCGAGCGGAAATGACGAAAGGATGCTTGCGAGCTCTTGTAACCATCCGCGTATCCACTGACCCGAGCTTGATCGTGACGACGCGAATGCCCTTCGGCGCAAGCTTCCGGCGCATGCGCTCGAGATGATCGTTCAGCGCGGCCTTCGCCTTCCCGTACGTGAAAACCTTCCTGCGCGGACGGTCGCCGGCGACGGATGACAAGGCGCAGATGTATCCGCCCTGCATGACCTCCGATGCGACATCGAGAGCATGCGCGCTGCCGGTGTAATTCGTGTCCATGATGCGCGCGTGCTCCTCCGGATCGGAGAAAGCCTTCTCGTTGTCGCCGAGGTAGCCGACGCAGAGAATCACGCCGTCGAGCTTTCCCTTCGACTCGAGGTCGGCGCGGAAAATTCCGTCGTCGAAGTCGAGAACGTCGAGGCGCCTCGTGGATTCGTTGGCGGGATTGCGCGCAAAGAGCAGCAGATCATGACCCTGCCCCGCGAGCACGCCCGCTATCTCGCGCCCGATCGCCGAGGTCGCTCCGAGAATCGCGATTGCCATGGGGGAGAAGATAAAACAATCGGTCCTCCCGACAGGTAAATTCCCGTCGTCCACGACAGGGGATTCCCGTGCGGTTGTTCCGTGTTCTCGCAGTTGGCTGTCTCGCGCTTCCGCTTTCTCTCGAGGCCCAGTCAGGGCGGGCGCTCGTCGAGCGAGTTGCAGCCGCGATGGGCGGAGCAAACAAGGTTCTCGCCGTAAGGACGCTCATGCTTCGCGGAACCGGAGAGAACTACAACTTCGGACAGAACAAGACGCCGGACGCCGACCTCCCGCTGTTCGCCGTCACGAAGTACGTGCGGGCGATCGATTTCGCGAACTCGCGGTGGCGGCAGGACCAGACGCGTGAGCCACGCTTCGTGACGGGCAACACGAATCCGCAGCGGCAGCGCATCGGCTTCGACGGTGTGGCGTACGACATCACGAGCGATACGAGCATGCGCCGCCTCGCACAGCGGCCGAGTGTCGATCGCCGCTCGGAGCTGCTCTATCATCCGATCGGCTTCGTCCAGGCTGCGCTCGCACCCGGCGCAAAAGTCGGAGAGGAATCAGCGCGGGGCGCAGGCCGGCGTGTCAGGCTCGACGTGGACGGCGAGCGTTACGTGATGACCGTCGACAGCCGAACCATGCTGCCATCGCAGATCGAGAGAGCTGTCGCCCAGCCCATGCTCGGCGACGTCGTCTTCGCGCTCGAGTTTCCGCAGTGGTATACAGCGTCGTCGGGCGTGCGCGTGCCGCTGCAGATTGTCCAGAGACTCGACGGAAGATGGAAAGTCGGCGAGCTGCGCTTCGACGGTGTTGCCGTGGACGGCGACGTCGGCGACATAACCATCCCGGAATCGGTCAAGACTGCCGCACTCGTTACTCAGCCGGTCAACGTCACCGCGGACTCGATTGCGCCAGGCGTCTGGTACCTTACGGGCGGGTCGCACCACAGTGTCGCGATTGAAATGAAGGATCACATGCTCCTGGTCGAAGCTCCGCAGAACGACGACCGGGCGCTGGCGGTGATTCGCGCCGCGAGAGCGCTGCGCCCCGCCAAGCCGCTGCGAGCCGTGATCAACACCCATCATCACTTCGACCACGCTGGAGGTATCAGGGCGGCGATGGGCGAAGGATTGGCGGTGATCACTCATGCGACCAATCAGAGATTCTACGAGGACCTGGGGCGACGGAAATTCACGATACTTCCCGATCACCTCGCAAGGAATCCGAAGACAGCAGTCGTCGAGGGTGTTGCGAATAAGCGCACGCTGACCGACGGATCGAGAACGGTGGATCTCTACGAGCTCGCCGGAAATGAGCATTCCCGCTCGATGCTCATGGTACATCTACCTGCGGAGAAGCTTCTCATCGAAGCCGATGTCTACACGCCACCGGCGCCCAACGCCACGACGCCGACACCGATGCCATTCGCGAAAAATCTGGTCGAGAACATCGACAGGCTCGGACTTTCAGTCGACAGGATTGTCCCGATACACGGGAGGGTAGTGCCCGTGGAAGAGCTCCGCGTGGGCGTGAAATAAGCTCATGGATCTTCGCGAGCAGCTTCAGTCTACACTCGGCGACACCCTGATTCTCGAGGAGGAGCTCGGGGGTGGGGGAATGTCGCGAGTATTCGTCGCGCACGAGGCGTCGCTCGGGCGGAAAGTGGTCGTGAAGGTTCTGCCGCCCGAGATGTCCGCAGATGTCAGCATCGACAGGTTCCGGCGCGAGATCCAGCTCGCCGCGCAGCTTCAGCATCCGCACATCGTTCCGCTGCTCGCGGCCGGTGACACGAACGGACTTCCGTATTTCACGATGCCGTACGTGCGCGGGGAATCCCTGCGCGCGCGCCTGCTCAAGGCCGGCGAGCTTCCGCTGTCGGAGACTGTCCGAATTCTTCGCGAGGTCGCTTCCGCTCTCGCATACGCGCACGAGGCGGGGATAGTTCATCGCGACATCAAGCCCGAGAACATTCTCATCTCCGGCGGATCGGCTGTCGTCACCGACTTCGGTGTCGCGAAAGCCCTGACCGCTTCGACCGTACCAGGGGGCAGTCTCACCTCGCTCGGCGTCGCAATCGGGACTCCTGCGTACATGGCGCCGGAGCAGGCAACTGCCGACCCGAGCATCGACAGCCGCGCCGACATCTATTCGCTCGGAGTAGTTGCATACGAGATGCTCACCGGAGGAACACCATTCACGGGCAGATCTCCGCAGGCCACGCTTGCCGCGCATGTCACTGAGCAGCCGGAAGCGATAACGAAGCGAAGGCCCACCGTCCCGCCGATGCTCGCTTCACTCGTGATGAAATGTCTCGAGAAACGTCCGGCCGACCGTCCGCAGACTGCGGCAGACGTGATGCACCAGCTCGACGCGCTGAGCACGCCGAGTGGCGGGACGACGCCGACGGCGCTTCTGCCTGCGGCCAGGACGAGGGTTTTCACGTGGCAGACCATCGCGATAGGCATCGGCGCTGTGGCAGTGATTGCGCTCGCCGTCTACGGCTCGGCGCGAATGGAGCGAGAGTCAGCTGTGGCGACCGCGAAGAACACTCCGGCCATCGCAGTGCTTCCATTCGAGAGTGTCGGCCGCAGGGAAGGACAGGACTTCGCGGACGGAATGACGGAGGAGATAACGAATCGACTTTCGTCGCTGCGCGGACTGCGCGTCATCGGACGCCAGAGCGCAAAGAGCTACGTGGGAAGCTCGAAGACACCGCAGCAGATCGCCGACGAGCTTGGCGTCAAATACGTGCTGACCGGAACCGTGCGATGGGACAAGTCGCCTGAAGGCCGCGAGCTGGTGCGCGTGAGCCCGGCGCTGCTTCGCACCGACGACGCTACGCAGCTGTGGGCGGAAGCGTACCAGACAGTTCTCTCGGGAATGTTCGAGGTTCAGTCGAAGATCGCGAGTGAAGTCGCCAGCGCGTTGAACATTACCCTTCTGACACCGGAGAAAGTCGCGCTCCAGACGATTCCCACCAGCAATCCCGATGCGTACAACCTGTACCTGCGTGGACGCGAGCTGCTCGTGGAGAGCACGCAGATCCCGGAGATCCGTAAATCGATCGAGCTTCTCGAGAAGGCGGCGGCAGCGGATCCGAGATTTGTCGAGGCGTGGGCGTACCTGTCCGCGGCGCACACTGAGTTCTTCTGGTGGTCGGGAGACCGCTCACAGAAGCGGCTCGACCTCGCCGAGGCCACTCTCGACAGAGCGGCTGCCATCAACCCCGATAATCCCGATGTACATCTCGCGCGCGCGATTTACCTCTATCACGGCAGGCGCGAGTACGACAAGGCGGTGCGTGAGCTGGCGATCGGCGCTCGCCAGCGGCCGAGCGACCCGACTTTTGCGCTGTATTCGGCGGCGATTCACCGGCGGCGCGGCAACTATGAGGCTTCCGTGCTGGACTGGAAGCGGGCGATAGAGCTGGATCCGCGAATTGGCGTCAACTATTTCGATCTCGTCGAGACGCTCCATTTTCTCGGACGCTACGAGGAAGCGGAGTCGCTGGTTGACCGAGGGATGATAGTGACGCCGACGGAACCGGCGGGCCCGGGATGGAAAGCACGACTCGCGATCGACCGGAGAGGAAACGTGCCCGAGGCAATCGAGCATCTCCGTAACGGAATGCGCACTGTCCAGCCTCAGTCTTCCGTTGCGGGATTGCTCATGACGAATGCATGGCCGTCAATCGAGGATCCTACTCTCAAGCGTGCGCTTCTGGCGGCACGGATCAGTCCGGACGTGAGCACCGGATCGTTCTACGTCAACAAGGTGCTTCTCTATCTGTTCATCGGAGACTCCGCGCGAATGCGGGCGTATGCTGATTCGGCGGTTGCCGCGCTCGAGCAGCTCATTCGCGCGTCACCCGATCCGGGATCGTACTATGAGGATCTCGCCATTGTTCACGCTGCGCGCGGGCGGCGCGCCGAAGCACTGCGCGCGCTGGCCCGTGCAGACGAGGTCCTTCCTGCCTCCAGGGATGCGTACATTGCGGAAGGCCGGGAGGGCCTGCGCGCCATGATATACTCGCTTCTCGGAGATCAGGATGCCGCCGTGTCAATCCTTGAAGAAGGGATGGGGAAACCGGGTTCCCTGAGCAGGAATTTCCTCCGGCTGCATCCGCGCTATGCCTCACTTCGCGCGAATCCAAGATTCCAGCGACTGGTGCAACAATGAGCAACTCGATGCAGACTCGTGGCTTCTCGCCGATTGCGAGGATGCTGCTGACAATGGCAGGAGCTATTGCAGTTCTCGCGGGGCTGCGAGTCGCGGCGCCGATCCTCGGTCCGATTCTGATCGCCTTCATCATCACTGTCGCGTGGAGCCCAGGTTCGGACTGGCTTCGCAGCCGCGGATGGCATCCGAGCGCCGCGGCACTCGCGGGAATTGCTCTAGGCGTGCTCGGGATGGCGCTCTTCGTTGCGCTCGTGTGGACGTCGCTCATTCAGCTTCAGGAAAATCTTCCCGGTTACCAGCCGCGCATCGAGGCTCTCCAGCAGCTCCTGCGCGAGAAGCTCGCCGATCTTCCCATCGACAGCTCGAGACTTTTTTCGAGCGAAGTGCTGAGCCCGGGGGCGCTCGTTGGATACGCGCTCAAGATCGTGCAGAACCTCACGCAGACCGTCGGAAATCTTTTCCTGCTCGTTCTGCTGATGGCGTTCATGATGCTCGAGGCGGTGCGCTATCCGCAGAAGCTGCGCGAGTCGCTGCGGTCATCCCCGCAGGCAGTTCGTCGCTTCCACGAGTTTGGCGACAGCATTCGAAGCTATGTCACCTTGAACGCGATCTTCGGTCTCGGCGCAGCCGTCCTCGACACCATTCTGCTCCTGGCGCTCGGCGTGGACTTCGCGATTCTGTGGGGCGTTCTCTCATTCCTCCTCAGCTTCCTTCCGAACATCGGCTTCATCATCGCGCTCACTCCGCCAACTATTCTGGCGCTCGTGCAGTTCGGATTCGCGCGCGCGATCGGTGTGCTCGCCGGGTACGTGGTGATCAACTTCCTCGTCGACAACATCATCAAGCCGAGGTTCGTCGGGAGCAGGCTTGACCTGTCGCCACTGGTCGTGGTGCTGTCGCTCCTGTTCTGGGGCTGGCTCATCGGGCCGATGGGCGCGCTCGCCGCGGTGCCTCTCTCGATCGGGATGCGCTTCCTGTTCGAGAGCTTCGAGGAATCAGAGTGGATTGCGCACCTCATGAGCGATGCAGGGCCAAAGCCTGTCGTCGTCGACGCAGCAAAGGATGCCAACGAGGAGAAGCAATGACTCTCGCTGAATACATCGACCTCTACGAATACAACCGGTGGGCGCACGGCCGCATACTCGACTGCGCTTCCGAGCTTACGAAGGAACAGTACGAGCGGCAGATGCCGGGAAGCTTTCCGTCATTGCGCGACACGCTCGAGCATGTGCTCGCGACCGAAGTCGTGTGGCTGTCGCGATGGGAAGGTCACTCACTGGGCGAGGCGCCCGACTTCACCGGCCTGAGCGATGCCACTGCGCTCGAGCGGCTATGGAACACCTTCTGGCAGCGGCAGTTCAGCTTCTTGACTGCGCTCGCTGATGACGAGCTGACGCGGCCGGTTGCAATCCGTACACGAAGCGGGATCGAGACGGTGCAGCCGCTGTGCGATACTCTGCTGCATGTGGTGAATCATGCATCGTATCACCGGGGGCAGGCTGCCTCGCTGATCCGGCAGCTTGGTGGCACGCCGGTGGGAACCGATTATTTCCTGTACTGCCTGTCGCGAGGAGCAACCGAGTAGGACCTCAGCCGGCGGCTTTCTCTCCTTCCCTCAGAAGGTGTGGACCCGTCTTGTGGGGTCCGCCAAGCTCGAACAGCTTGTCGACTCCGGAGGCGGTAATCGCGAATTGTCCGGTAGTGAGGCGCTCCACCCACCCATTCTCGCGCAGGTACCACATCTGGAAGTCGAGAATCTCGCGGGGGACCCCGAGAACGCGCTCGAGCTCCACGGTTCCGACTCCCGGCTCGAGGTTGTTGTTGCGGCGGGCAACGTACACGAGCGAGAGAATCGCCATCCGGATCCGGGAATCGTTTGCGATCTCGCTCGTCGCGGAATCCTGGTTGAAGATCTTCCACCGCGTTTCACGGACGTGCGCGTAGTTCACGTCATACTTGGCGCGCTGGACGGGATCGGAAAGTATGTCGTACGCGGTGGAGAGCTCGGCGAATTTGGCCGAGTTGCCGCTGTCGAGATTGTCGGGATGGTAGCGCTTGGCGAGATGGCGAAAAACCCGCTCGATGGTCTCGTTGTCGGCGCGCGGCGAGACCTGCAGGATCTCGTAGTAATCGGGGAGGGGTGAATCGGCCATGGCCCCCAATATGGGAGGGACAGCCGCTTCCGCAAACAAAATATTCGCAACGTGAATCGTGAAATTTCGGGATAGATTCATTGTGCCTGCGCCACCCCCGGAGGAATGGACATGGACTACGCTCTGATTCTCACCCGCATCGTTCACGTCGTGCTTGGAGTCACCTGGGTAGGGTCGCTGTTTTTTGTCTCGACGTTCCTGGTACCGTCCCTCGGGGATGTGGGGCCGGACGGGGGCAAGGTCATTGCCGCGCTCGAGCGCCGGAAGCTCATGGTTTTTCTTCCAGTGGCCGGGATTCTCACGATACTGTCAGGGCTTTATCTGTACTGGCGCGTCTCGTCTGGTTTCGCCCCTGAGTACATGCGGTCCGGTCCCGGCCAGACCTACGGCATCGGCGCCGCCCTGGCCATCATCGCGTTCGTGCTTGGGCTAACGATCACGCGGCCGGCGATGATGAAGTCGATGCAGCTCGCCCAGTCGGCGATGAGCGCTTCTCCGACTGAGCGCGAAGCGATCATGGCGCAGGCCCAGGCGCTGCGCGCTCGGGGCGCGAGTGTCGGCCGGCTGATACTCGCGCTGCTCATGGGCACCACGATTGCCATGTCGATAGGGCGTTACGTGTGAGGCCTAGATGAACTCCATTACTCCGTCATCGAGCTCGCTGAAGCGAACGCCCATCAAATCGAGCGCATAATTCTGGTGCAGGCGCCACGGCGCTTTCGATCCCTGAACGGGAAGCGTGTGCAGCGCTCGCTGGACGTAGCCCGAAGTGAACGTGAGCACGGGTTCTTCGGTGACCGACGGATCGTTGCGCCGCGGCGTGCACTGCCTGTATCCGTGGCGGGTCATGTAGTTGAGCAGCCGGCATACGTACTCGCTCGTCAGGTCGCACTTGAGGGTCCATGACGCATTCGTGTAGCCATACGCGGACGCGAGGTTGGGAATGTCGCTGAACATCATCCCCTTGTACGTCATCGTTCTCGGCATCTCGACCCGCCGGCCGTCCACCTCGAGATCGAGCCCGTGCATCAGGCTGAGGTTGAGTCCGGTCGCAGAGACGACGATGTCGGCCTCGAGCTCCTCGCCCGATTTGAGCCGAATCCCATTCGGTGTGAACGTCTCGATCTCATCGGTCACGACAGAGGATTTTCCCTCGCGTATAGACCTGAAGAGGTCGGCATCAGGCACCATGCAGAGCCGCTGGTCCCACGGATTGTAGCGCGGCTGAAAGTGTCTGACGTGGTCCCGGCCGAGCTGCCTGCGGACTCCGCCGACCACCATTTTCCTGAAGTACTTCGGTGAGCCGCGTGCAAGCAGATAGAAGAACATCTGGAGAAAGACATTCTTCCAGCGGGTGATTGAATACGCCTTGTCAGCGGGAAGTTTGCGCCGCAATGCGTTCGCGATCCTGTCCTCCGACGGGAGATTGACGATGTACGTCGGTGAGCGCTGAAGCATGGTGACGTGCTTCGCCGTTTCAGCCATTGCGGGAACGAGAGTCACGGCAGTCGCACCGCTTCCAATGACGACTACTCTCTTGCCGCTGTAGTCGAGATCCTGCGGCCATTTCTGCGGATGCACCACGCGGCCGGAGAACTCCGACATGCCCGGCCATGCTGGTGAATAGCCGCTTTCATAGTCGTAGTAGCCGGTGCAGAGGTAAATGAAGCTGCAGCTGATACGCACCGGAGTCTTGTCCGGCCCGGCTTCGGC
Organism: Gemmatimonadaceae bacterium; assembly: GCA_036398255.1. Lineage (GTDB taxonomy): Bacteria > Gemmatimonadota > Gemmatimonadetes > Gemmatimonadales > Gemmatimonadaceae > UBA4720. The sequence goes on from DASWQD010000253.1 coordinate 8,882, forward strand.
GGTGACCGTCCACATCGAGTCACGACTGGACCATGACGCACGATGCACTCGATGTTCATATCGGATATTCCTGTCGATTCCATTCTCGCGCGCTGTCTCGCGGATGTACTCGAGAATCGACGGACCGTCGGCGATCGCCTTCGCGTTCAGCCACGGCTTGAACCGGTATCCGAGCGTGTACATGTCGGAATCGGATCGAACTCCGGGATAGCGGAACAGATCCCACGTTCCGCCCATCGAGCTTCGTCCTTCGAAAATTGCGAACGACTTATCGGGGCAGTACGTCTTTATATGGTAGCCGGCGCCAATGCCGGAGAGACCGGCGCCGACAATCAGGACATCCACATGCTCCGCACCCATTCTTCCAAGATAGCG
>DASWQD010000254.1:0-4152 GCA_036398255.1 Gemmatimonadaceae bacterium
CAGGAGTTCGGACCCGCCGGCGCCGACGCTCTCCTCTACACACGATCCGGCAACACTCCGAACGAGGAGATCGTCCAGAAGCGAATCGCGCTCCTCGAAGGGGCCGAGGCCGCTCTGGTGCTGTCGAGTGGAATGGGTGCGACCGCGTGCGCGCTGCTCGCCCTCCTCCGTCCAGGCGATCACCTTCTCTCGAGCTCATGGATCTACGGCGGAACGCGCAAGCTCTTCACCGAGGAGTTCGTCTCGATGGGGATCGAGGTGAGCTTCGCGAATCCCGACGAGCGGCGCGTGTGGCGAAACACCGCCCGGCAGAATACCCGGGTGATTTTTGTCGAGTCCCCAGTCAATCCCACGTGCCGCGTTCTCGACCTGCCCCAGCTGGCGATCCTTGCCGAACAACGGGGCATCGCGGTCGTCGTCGATTCCACGCTGGCGAGTCCCATCAACTCGCGGCCGCTCGCTCATGGCGCGGATGTCGTCATCCATTCCGCCACCAAATATCTCAACGGACATCACGACATCCTGTGTGGCGTGGTTGCCGGAACATCGTCTTATATAGAAGAGGTAAGACGTAAGATGATTGTTTGGGGGCAGGCCCCCGATCCGTTCGCCTGCTGGCTTCTCGAGCGCGGGATGAAGACACTGGACGTCCGCGTTCAGCGCCAGAACGAAAACGCATTGCGCGTGGCCGAATGGTGCTCGGAGCGTCCGGAGATTCGAAAGGTGCATTATTCCGGGCTCGCCGGTCATCCCGACCATTCGCTTGCGAAGAAACTTCTCGACGGCTTCGGTGGTCTAATGTCCATCGAGCTTGCCGGCGGCGCGGAAGCGGCGGACAAGTTCATCCGGAAGTTGCGCATGATCAAACACGCATCGAGTTTTGGTGGAGTCGACACTCTCGTCATCGAGCCGCGGTTCAGCTCGCACTCTCACATGACGAGCAGGGAGCGGGCGGCCATCGGCATTCCCGACGGCTTTCTTCGCGTGAGCATCGGCATCGAGAACGCTGACGACATCATAGCCGACATAGCGCAAGCCCTTCAGTAGCAGAGCATGATCAGACTACACGATGTCGCCAAGGAGTACACGCAGAGCCGTGTAGCCCTGAGCCACGTAACCTTTCAGGTGAAGCGTGGTGAGTTCGTCTTTCTCATCGGTCCGAGCGGATCGGGAAAGACAACCATTCTCCGCATGCTCTACATGGAAGAGAAGCCGACTCACGGCGACGTGTGGGTGAGCGGCGTGCACGCCAACACGGCGCGCCGGAGCGAGATCTCCCAGCTGAGGCGCAAGCTCGGAATCGTCTTCCAGGACTTCCGCCTGCTCGAGGACAGGACCGCCGAGCAGAATGTGGCGTTCGCGCTCGAGGTGACCGGCGCGCCCAAGTCGGCGATCGCGCAGCGTGTGACGCGAGTGCTCACGCAGGTCGGGCTCGCGGCGAAGGCGACACACCTGCCGCGCCAGCTTTCAGGGGGCGAACAGCAGCGCGTTGCAATCGCGCGGGCGCTCGTGAACGATCCCTATTTCCTTCTCGCTGACGAGCCGACTGGCAATCTCGATGAGCGCGCGACTCGCGGAGTGTTCCAGCTGCTGCGCGACATCAACGCCGCGGGAACCTCGGTGATCATGGCGACGCACGATCTCGAGATTGTTCGCAAGGCCGACGACGGTCGGACAATCGAGCTCAATCATGGCCGCGTGGTGTTCGATTCCGCTGACACCCCGCCGCCGGAGACGCGCTATACGCCTCTTGTCGGTCAACCGGCTATCGGCGGGCCGAACGAAGGCAACTGGCCCGCGCCGCCGGGAGAAAGGCAGTAAGTGCTTTCCGTTCGCGAAGCCTGGAATGCCAGCCGCCGCGCGCCGCTCCTCAGCGCGCTCGGCGTAATCACGATCGCCTTTTCGCTTTTTGCGTTCGGATTGTTCGCTCTCGTCGCGGTGAATATTCGTCACGCGCTGAGGGGTGTGGAGGAGCGGGTCGAAGTTCGCGCGTTCGTCGCCGATGGAACGTCGGCTGACGCCATCGCTGCTGCGATGGCGGATATCGCTGCGTTTCCCGAGGTGGCGCGCGTCGACTATGTAACGCAGGAAGGCGCGCTCGAGCGGGCGCGGAAGGACATGGGTGAGTTCAACGACGTTTTCGAGGAAGCGATGCTTCCGGCGTCGCTCGACATTCACCTGAAGGCCGGGCTCCGCGATCCGGGAACGGTGCGGTCAGTATCCGACCGAGTGAAGTCGTATCAGTTCGTCGACGATGTGCGATATGGCGAGGAATGGGTCGAGAAGCTGTATCAACTCCGCACTGTCGCGGCTGGCACGGGGCTCGGTCTCGGTCTCGCATTCGCCGCCGTGTCGATCATCATCATCGGCGCGACGATTCGCGTGTCGGTGCTCGCCCGGGCGCGTGAGATATCCATCATGCGGCTGGTAGGCGCGACCGACGGCTTCATCCGCGCTCCGTTCCTGATCGACGGGTTCGTGAAAGGAATAATCGGCGGGCTCCTCGCGCTGCTTCTCACGTGGCTCGCCTACAGAGCGGTGGATCTCAAGTTCCTCCGGCTCGTTTTCTTCGATCCGCGATTCATCGCAGTGGGAATCGTCTGCGGCGCGTTGATCGGCGTCGCCGGAAGCGCAACGTCGGTATGGAGTCACCTACGCCGCATCTGAGGCGCCTCGCGTTTGCTGTCGCCTTAAGCCTCGTAGCCGCCGGTCAGTCGAGCGCGCAGGAACAGAGCGACGCCAGGATTCGCGCGCAGCAGGAGGAGCTCGCGCGGATTCGGCGCGAGCGGGAAGAGCTTCAGCGCCGGATGCGCGGGCTTCAGAGCAAAGTTCACGACATCAGCGAAGAGGTCACCAACCTCGACCGGCAGCACGATGCTACCGTGCGCGTGGTGCGATCGCTCGACCAGCAGCTGACGACACTGAACGGCGAAGTCGAGAACACCACCGCGAATCTCGTCCGCGCGCAGGACGAGGTGCAGGTGAAGCAGGCGGTACTGCGAAAGCGGCTCGTCGAGATCTACAAGCGGGGCCCGCTGTTCACGTTCGAGGTTCTGCTTTCGGCGAAATCGTTCGGGGATCTCGTCGCACGCTACAAGTACCTGCACATCCTCGCCGAGCGTGACCGGACTGTCGTGCGAAGGGTCGACCAGCTCCGCTCGAACATCATCGGACAGCGAAGGCAGCTCGTCTCTCTGCAAACAGGCGTAGAGCAGAATCGAATCGAGAAGGCGCGAGAGGCGGAACGGCTTGCGGCACTCGAGCAGCAGAGACAGCAGAGCCTCGTGAAGGCGCAGCAGGATCAGAAGCGGGCGAAAGCGCGACTTGCGGAGCTCGCACGAAGCGAGGCGCGCCTCAACAACGTGATTGCCGGATTCGAGGCCGCGCGTCGGCGCGCTGCTTCACGCTCCAACGCGGCTCCTCTCGCACCGAGCTCCATCAGGACGAGCGACTACGGAAGGCTCGACTGGCCGGTCGATGGCTCCATCATCTATCGGTTCGGGCGCGTCGTAAATCCGAACAACACCACAACGCGATGGAACGGCATTGGGATCGCCGCATCGTCGGGAACCGACGTCAAATCCGTCTCGGGCGGTGAAGTCGTTCTCGCGGACGTGATGGGCACGTACGGAAATACCGTCATCATTCAGCATGGAGGCGGCGACTACTCCGTGTACGGCTCGCTCAGCAGCATGGCGGTGTCGAAAGGCGCGCGGGTGACGAAGGGCCAGGTGATCGGCGCCGTTGGCGCAACCGACCCGTCACTTCCGGCGCACCTTCACTTCGAGATACGCCACGGCGGCCCGGCAATCGATCCGCTCGACTGGCTTCGTGGCTCGCGCTAAGTCCCCACCGCGGACTGCTGCGCCATTACTCGGAGCACACGTATCGATTGCCGGCGGAACACGCGAAGCTCCGCCGCGCGCGAAGAGAATCGGCGCGACGGCAATGCAGATCTTCACGAAAATGACCAACCGGTGGGCCGAGCGCGCTTGCGAAGGCGATGAGTGCAAGGCATTTCGCGCGGGGCTCGACGATGCCGGCGTGTCGGTCGTTTCCGCTCACGACAGCTACCTCATCAACCTTGCGTCGCCGGATGCGGTCCTTCGCGCGCGCTCGCTCGACTCTTTTGTTCTCGAGCTGCGGCGATGT
>DASWQD010000255.1:0-3216 GCA_036398255.1 Gemmatimonadaceae bacterium
ACGTCACGGTCACGCAGACGAACCCGATTCTCAACGAGCGCGAAATCGAAAGCCGCGTCGTCCTGGAAGAACAATCGCCGCTGAACCTGATCAGGCTCGACTCGAGCCTGGTCTTTCTTTCACAGCGACTCTGGGAAAAAGGCTACGCCGACGCGATCGTCGATACCACAGTCGTCGTCGACACTGCGACAAAGACCGCGACGGTCGGGATCGAGCTGAATCCGCGATGGATCGCGACAGTTTCGGACATCATCGTCGAAGGCAACGACAAGATCAAAACGAAAGTCATTCTCAAGTCGCTCCTCCTTCAGCCCGGCGGAATCTTCCGCCGCTCGGATCTCCTGCGCAGCCAGCGTGCACTCTACGAATCCAATCTCTTCAAGCGCGCTGCGATCGAGGTCCCGCGCCAGGGCGATTCGTCGAAGGTCATCGTCATCACAGTCACCGAAGCGCCGCTTCGGGAAGCGCGGCTGAGCAGCGGGTTCAACACCATTGATTTCTTCCAGGTCGAAGGCCGCTTCACTCACTACAGCTTCTTCGGGGGAGCCCGCCGTCTCGACATGACGGGAGCGGTTGGAAACCTGTTCGCCAGATCGCTCAACGGACGATTCATCTTCCGCGACGCGATGAGCGGAGTCATCGACCAGCGCTCTCGCTACTTCGCACCGACGTACAACGCGAGCCTCAACCTCCGGCAGCCATGGTTCGAGTCACAGGCGAACGAGCTCAGCCTCAGCTTCTTCGGCCACCGCCGCAGTGCACCCGGCATCTACATCGACAAGGGATTCGGAACGAGCGCAACCTTCACACGCGAGCTCGCTGAGCGAGCGTCGGCAAGCGCGAACTACCGGTTCGAGCTCAATCGCGTAGACGCAGGGGACGTCTACTTCTGCATCAACTACGGGGTGTGCGACGAGCCGACGCTCGGTGCACTGCGCGACAGGCATCGTCTCTCGCCGTTGACACTGACCGGTACGACGAACCGCGCGAACAATCCGCTTTCACCGACTCGCGGATTCCGCGGCACGGTCGATTTCGAGCACGCGTCGAGCTTCACCTTCTCGAGCTTCCGTTACAACCGCGCTACTGCCGATGCCGCGATGTACTTCCCGATCCGCAAGCGTGCCACAATTGCAACGCGAGTGCGGCTGGGCTGGATCAAGGCGCTCGAAAGCACCGCAGCGGCGCTCGGCGAAAGCGGCGAAGACGACATCCTGCATCCGCGGAAGCGGTTCTATGCCGGCGGCTCGCGCTCCGTGCGCGGCTTCGGGGAAAACCAGCTTGGTCCGCGGGTGTTGACGATTCCGGCATCGCGTCTTCGCGAACATGATCCTGACTGCACTGAGGACATGGACATCACGCTTTGCGATCCGAACGCCGAAGACCTTTCCCCCGCTGACTTCGAGGCGCGGCCGCTCGGCGGAAACATCATTGCCGAGACGAGCGCGGAGTTCCGTTTTCCCGTGTGGCGTCAGATCATGGGCGCTGTGTTCGTCGATGCCGGCTACGTATCGCAGCGCACCAACGCCGATCTCCCTGAAAGCCGCGCGGCGATCACGCCGGGCTTTGGCGCACGTTACCTCTCGCCTGTCGGTCCGATTCGAATCGACTTCGGCATCAATCCCGGCCGGGCGGAAGAGCTGCCGGTAGTCACCGAAGCGACGATCGACGGGCGCAAGACTCTCGTCACACTCGCCGAGAGACGCCAGTTCAACGTCTCGGAAGGGCGCGGAGGTATCCTCCGCCGGCTCACGCTGCATCTCTCGATCGGAGAGGCCTTCTGATGAAGAAGGGCCTGATCCAGTTCCTCGCAGCGCTGGTGATCGTCGCCGTGATTCTCGTCATCGGCGTGCTCACGCTCGCCAATACCGACTGGGGACGGGATCAGGTGCGCAAGCGGATCGTCGCGACGCTCCAGGACAACTCGCACGGAATCATCAAGGTCGGGAAAATCACCGGCAATCTCCTCAAGGGATTCACGCTTCACGATCTGGTGATCACCGACAGCGCCGGCGCGCCGTTCGTCAAAGCCGATCAAGCCTCGGCACGCTACACGCTGCGCTCGCTGACGAGCAAGCGCGTGGAATTCGACGACGTCCGGCTCGTGCGCGCGGTAATTGTTGTCGACCGGCTTCCCGGTGGCAGGTGGAACTACGATCGCATCTTCCCGCGCGACACGCTCACGCCTGCGGGAAGGCGAAAGACCGGATGGGGAACCTGGATTCGCTTCACCGACGTGACGCTGGTCGATGCGGACGTCACCGTTCGCTCGCCCTGGGAGCCTGACGCATCGCTGACAGGCGCCGAGCGGAAGGATGTCGTGCGCGAGGCGCTCGGACCTGAGGGTCGGCTCGTCCTCATCGAGGTTCCGAACGGGTATCAGAAGGTCTCGAAGTTCCACCACCTGAATGCGAAGCTGCCACTGGTGCGCCTCGAGGATCCGGCATTCAAGACGCGCCGCGTTGACGTGGCATCGCTCAGCATGATCGCTGAGCCATTCCGTCCTCCGGTGGCGACGGTGAAATCTCTTGTCGGTGGATTCGATTTCGACAGCGACTCACTGTGGTGGCAGGACGTGCGCGCCATCCTGCCGAATTCGAGCCTGCGCGGCGGCGGCCGCTACACGATCGCGAACAACGACATGACGCTCCGCCTGCGCGCGGACCCCGTCGCGTCGGCGGACATCAGGTGGGTCTACCCGCGACTGCCCGAGAAAGGATCGGGCACGATGGACTTTGCGATGGACTGGGTGGGGGATACCAGCATCTACATCGCGCGCAAAGCCGACTTCCGGCTTGCCGATGCGCACGTCGCGGGCGACATCGGGATCACAGTCGCTGAGCGATTCACGGTTCACGACACGAACGTGCGGTTCACTGGCGTGGACACGCGGCTCATCGAGCAGCTCTTCCCGGCGGTGAAGCCGCCACGCTCCGGAATTCTCGCCGGCCGCGCGAAGTTCGACGGCAATCAGGACGACCTCGCAGTAGACGGCGACTTCACGTTCAACGATCGGCGCGCGGGCATGAATCGCGTCGTCGCGGTCGGTCACATGGGATGGGGCGAGGGAAAATTCCGCGCCGACGACCTGCGGCTCACGATGCGCCCGATTCAGGTCGAGCTCGCGCGCCAGTTCGCGCCGGACTTGGCCGTTCGCGGAACGATTACCGGCACCGCCGTCCTCAACGGATCCACCGAATCGCGGATGTCGGCTCG
>DASWQD010000256.1:0-6170 GCA_036398255.1 Gemmatimonadaceae bacterium
ATTTCACACAGCAGCCGGTGATGCTTCAGCTCGAGTCGCAGTCTTCCGTCGGACGCGAGAAAAGCACGATCTGTTGCCAGTCGCTGGAGAGCCGCAACGAGACGCTGCTCGACATTCTGCGACGCCATCGCGTGAAGTTTCTCGAGAAGTGTGGCCTGCTCACTCATGAGCTGGCTCACAACCTCCAGCGCTGCGCCGGGGTTCTCCCGCGTGAATGCGCGAAACTGTACTCCGCTCACGAACAGCGTCTCGGCTTCCTCCGATGCGAATGCGTCTGTCACGTAGATGGCTTCCTGCGACAGGCCTTCGATTCCGAAGATCTCGCCGGGGGTGACGATTGCCGGCACGAACCCGCGGCCAGTCCTGATTCGATTGCGGAGGATGATGTGTCCACGCAGAACCACGGACATGCCGTCTGCCGGGGAGCCTTTCTGGTAGATCTGGAATCCCGAGGGCCAAGTCGTTCGCGCCCCATACGCCCCCAGCACGGTGGCTCCATCCGCGCTGAGACGCGGCTGTTTCTTTCGAGAGGGTGTGGGGTCCATTGCTGGTTACGTTTTTGTGACACAATTCGCAATGTCCGGGCCAGATATATTGGCTCCCTTATATGCGCTTCAACGCCGTTATGACTCCTCCAGAGCGTTGCGCAACGATGTGCGGAGCGCTTCCTCACGCCGGTCGCCGGCGGAAATGGCACTCGCCAATGCAGAGAAAATCGTCGCCATTTCCTGCTTCACGAACGCTTCAGCATGATCGACTCCGAGTGCATCGAGATTTCGAAGGGCGAGCTGCCGGAGCATCGACATCGTCTCGCTCTCGAGTCCCGCGAGGTCACCGCTGTCAGTTGCTGCTGACGCGGGCTTGGTATCACGTCGTCGCTTTGCCGCTGAAAACAGCGCTGATGTCGGCGCCAGTTTCACGACGATCGAGCCTGGAGAGTGCTCCCGCCAGCTTTCGATGACTCCCCGCTTTCGGAGACCGGGCATCATTGCGAGCACTTCCTTCCGGATCACACCAATTCCTCCGGCACTCTGATTACCGCGGCCGGTTATGATCAGAACTTCCTCGGGCTTCGTAACCTGTCGCATGCGGAGCCACGCTTCGGTCCGCGTCCGTGCTTCTGCTGCCGAAGGAAGCGACTCCCGCAGGTTCAGTGTCCGCTCTCCGCCAAACGCTGCTTCATCGAGCGCATGCCACAGTGCTGTGAGTTTTGGCTTGCCGCGCTGCACTCAGGTCATCCCAGAAGATTTTCCAGTATCGAGAGTCCACGATCGAGATCGCTTCGCTCGATTATCAGGGGCGGAAGAATTCGCAGCGTATGATCACCTGCTGTGATCACCAGCAACCCTGCCTCCCATCCCCGCTGTACAATCTCCGATGCGGGATCGACTACGTCGATTCCCCACATGTACCCCATGCCGCGAACTGCCCGAATTCGCGAGCTCTTTCGTGCCATTGCGGATAGTCGCTCGCCAATCCACTCGCCGTTTTCGCGAACGGTATCGAGCAGTGACTGGTCGGCAAGTCTGCGGACCACGTGATTTGCGACGGCTGCTACGAGCGGCCCGCCGCCGAACGTGGTTCCGTGGTCTCCCGGTTTTATAGTCTCGGCAATCTCCTGCGTGACGAGTATCGCACCCATCGGAAGCCCGCCTGCGAGCGGCTTCGCCATCGTCACCATGTCGGGCGTCACTCCAAAGCGCTCGTACGCCATGAAGGTTCCGAGTCTGCCGAGACCACACTGAATTTCATCGAAGATGAGTGCGATCCCGCGCTCAGCAGTGATCCTCCGAATGAAGCGAAGCAGCTGTGAATCGAGAACGCGCACGCCGCCTTCGCCCTGCACCGGCTCGACAATCACCGCCGCCACCGCTTCGCCATCGAGTGCCGCGTCGAGCTCTGCCTCTTCGCGCTCGCAGATGCTGACTCCGCCGGCGAGTGGACGAAATGGTGCCCGGTATGAGGGCCTGTCGGTCGCCGCAAGAGATGCGAAAAGCCTTCCGTGAAATCCGCCGCGCAATGCGACGATTCCCGTCTTTCCATCAGTTCCGACGGCGCGCCCCCATCGGCGCGCGAATTTGAACGCTCCTTCGTTGGCCTCCGCTCCCGAGTTGCAGAAGAACACCTGCGACGCAAATGAGTTCTCTACGAGAAATTTCGCGAGACTTTCTCCGGGCTCGCTCCGATAGAGATTCGAAACGTGAATGAGTCCGGTGCTGAGCACTTCCTCGATCGTTCGCGCCAAGCCTGTATCGCCGTAGCCGAGTGCGTTCACCGCGATTCCACTCGACAAGTCGAGATAGGCCTTGTCCTGATCGTCGAAGAGCTCCACGCCCGCGCCGCGCACAAAGCGCATTGGGGCACGCTTGTAGGTGCCCAGTATCTCGCGCGACGCCTGAGCCTGCGTGAGCGTGTCCGTCATGTCATGCTCGGTGTTAGAGACAAAAGCGTTCCGCTTCCCTTCCCGGAAAGCGCTTCGAGTCCTGCGATTCGCACGCTGGCGGCGCCCGACGCCAGTGCCAGGAATCCTGCTTCCAGCTTTGCCTGCATTCCCTTGTTCACGGTTCCATCCTGAACGAGAGCGTCGGCTGCCGACTGATCGATCTCACCGATCAGGACACGCTTGTCATCCATCACACCGGGAACATCGGCGACGAGCCAAAGCTCGGCGCCAAGCGATCCTGCGATGACCGCCGCTGCATCGTCGCCATTTACGTTCAACGCTTCCTTGATTGGGGAAGTCGAGCTCGTTCCCACCGGTGAGATCACCGGAAGAAATCCCGACCCAAGGAGTGTGGTGATCAGTTTCGGATTGGCACTCACTGGCTTGCCTGATCTTCCGAACTTCTCGACGTCGATCGGGTCAGCTGCCAGTAGCTCGCCGTCCTCGCCGGAAATTCCGGCTGCAGGAATTCCCGCGGAGCTGAGCCACGACACGAGTCGCTTGTTCGCACTTCCGGAGAGGATCATTCGCACGAGATCGATGTCATCGTCTGTCGTGATGCGTCGCCCGTTGACGAACTTCGGCTCTTTGCCGAGCAATTTCTGTAGCGCGGAGATTTCGTCGCCGCCGCCATGGACTATGCACACGTCACCTGGCGTTGTCCGCCAAAGCTCGGACACTGCGGTCACAAGCTTCGGATCCGATTGCACCCGTCCGCCGAGCTTGATGACTTTCATTACGCCTGAAGTCCCATCTGCTCATTCAATCCGAGCATGAGGTTCGCGTTCTGGAGCGCCTGTCCTGCTGCGCCCTTCGTCAGGTTGTCGATTGCGGATGTGATGATGAGCGTTGGCGCAGTGGTATTCGACGCCGTGACCGCCGATATCCTGACGCTGTTTGTCCTCACGACATCCCGAAGTGCGGGAGTCGTTTCACTTACCTGAATGAACGGCTCATCGGCAAACGCCTCGTTCCATACCGAGAGAGGATTGTCGATCTCTTTCTTCAGGCGCACGACGATCGTCGCCAGGATTCCCCGCGCGACAGGGAGAAGGTGCGGAGTGAAGACGAGGTCGTTGTCCGATCCCTGATCCTTGAGAACAGCATTCATCTCCCGAAGGTGCCGGTGATCGTTTCCAATTCCGTAGGCGCGATAGTCCTCGCTGATTTCAGCGAACAGGAGATCGGGTCGCGGTGTGAAACCGGCTCCCGTAACGCCGCTCGCAGCCGCTACTGGAATGGTGGATCCGGATTCCAGAAGTCCGCCTTTGACGAGCGGCGAGAGTGCAAGGAGAATCGCGGTTGGATAGCAGCCGGGATTCGCAACGATGTTCGCGCGAGCTACGGCTTCTCTGTTCAGCTCGGTGAGACCGTACGGAATCTCTCCTGCGCCTTCGATCTGTCCGTTGTTTCCCGGACGCAGATCGGACGATAGGTCGACGACCTTGGCGCCGGCTTCATGCGCACGCTTCACCCATTCGATCGAGGCGCCGTGCGGCAGCGCACTGAATACGAGGTCGGCCTTGTCGAGCTGCGCGTCTTCGGTTCCGATGAACGTGAGGTCTTCGCCGCTTACGCGAAGCGTCTGCCCCCGCTGGGCGTTGGCGGTTGCAAAGGCCAGCTCGAGGCCGGGATGCCGCATGACGAGCATGCAGAGCTCCCGCCCCGCGTAGCCACTGGCTCCAAGGACGCCGACCGAAAGTTTATGCACAAAGAATGCATAACATTGCAGAACTGGCCCGTCAATCTTATTTCTGCGCGGGAAGCGTCAGAGGATGAAGGTCAGTGCGGCTCGCCGGCCAGGTTTTTCAGCCGTCGAACTACCCTGTCGCGGGCGAGTCCCGAGCGGCATACGATCAGGATCGTGTCGTCACCGCCGATCGTGCCGAGGATGTCGGGCCAGGCTTCGCCGTCGAGGGCGGCGGCGATTGGCTGAGCTCCGCCAGGAACGGTGCGCAGCACGATCATCTCGCTCACGCCCTCGATGCGGAGGAAGAGCTGCGGGAGGAGAGTTTCGAGAGCGACTCTGCTCTCCTCGATCGTTCCATCCGTGACGGCGTAGCGGGCACCCTCGGGTGTGGGAACCCGGGCAAGGCGAAGCTCGCGAAGATCTCTCGAGAGCGTGGCCTGAGTGACGTCCCAGCCCCGGTGCAGGAGCAGCTTTCTGAGATCCTCCTGGCTGCTCACCGGCCGCGCCTCGACGATCTCCAGGATTGCCGACTGCCGCTCTCTTTTGTTCGCCATTCGTATTCCTCCGCTCAACACTTTACCACCCTCTTCCTCCCCATGCGAGTGCCGCCCTGTGCAAGGTTGACGCTACCCCCTTTCGTGATTAAATATACGCAAGTAATGAATAGTTATTTAGGAGAGCCATGACCCGCACAATTGCCCTCGCCTATTCAGGCGGTCTCGATACCTCGATCATCGTACCCTGGCTCAAGGAGCACTATCCCGGCGCCAGCGTAATCTGCGTAGCCGCTGACATCGGCCAGGGAGATGAGCTCGAGGGCGTTCGCGCCAAGGCGCTCGCCTCCGGTGCCGACGAATGCTACATCGAAGATCTCCGACAGGAGTTCATCGAAGACTTCATCTGGCCCACGCTCCGCGCCGGAGCCATCTACGGCCGCAAGTACCTCCTCGGCACATCGATGGGCAGACCGCTCATCGCCCGCCGGCAGGTCGAGGTCGCTCGCCGCGTTGGCGCCGATGCGCTGGCACACGGATGTACCGGCAAGGGGAACGATCAGGTGCGCTTCGAGCTCACCTACGCTGCATTCGCTCCTGACCTTCCCGTCATCGCGCCGTGGCGCGAGTGGGATATCCGCAGCCGCGAGGACGCACTCGCATATGCCGCGAAGCACAACGTCCCGGTGACGGCATCACGCGAAAAGATCTATTCGCGCGATCGCAACATCTGGCACATCTCGCACGAAGGCGGAGTGCTCGAGGATCCGGCTCAGGCACCGCCCGCGGATCTCTTCATGCTCACGACTTCTCCCGAGCTCGCACCCGATGAGGCGGAAGAGGTTTCCATCGGCTTCAGCCAGGGTACTCCGGTTGCCGTGAACGGAATCTTCCTCGATCCGGTGGCGATTCTCACGACTCTCAATCAGATCGCCGGGAAGCATGGGGTCGGTCGCATCGACCTCGTCGAGGACCGTCTCGTGGGAATGAAGTCGCGCGGAGTTTACGAGACGCCGGGCGGCACGCTGCTCTACACGGCGCACAGCGAGCTCGAGCAGCTCATTCTCGATCGGCGCACTCTTGCATCGAAGGATCTCATTGCGCCGCGCTATGCTGATCTCGTCTACGAGGGACGCTGGTGGACCACCGAGCGTGAAGCTTACGACGCATTCGTGAACGTCACCCAGGAGCGCGTCACGGGCGGTGTGACTCTTCGGCTGTACAAGGGCACCGTCAGTGTCGTCAGCCGCGCGAGCGAGTACGCGCTTTACGACGAGCGCTTCGTCACGTTCGGCGAGGACGACGTCTATCAGCAGAGCGATGCCGCCGGCTTCATCAGGCTCTATTCCCTTCCCGATCGCGTCCGCGCGGTCAGGGATCGTGAGCTCGCAGCGAAGGCTGTCGCACCTGTGTCGGCAACTGAAGAGGCACCGGTCCTCGCTGCCTCCTGGCAGGACTGACCACCGTGACTGGCGACCAGAAGTCGCACAAGCTGTGGGGCGGGAGATTTTCCGTTCCCACGGCTGCTTCACTCGAAGCGCTC